>CAXBDO010000470.1:0-1510 GCA_963974165.1 uncultured Aequorivita sp. | reverse complement strand
TTTTTTACGTCCACATTAATATTGCCAGTAAGGTCGTAGGGCCTAACAACAACTGCTTCTAGTTGATTAACGGCAGGATTTAAAAAAATGTTCATCACTTTTCGCTCAACAATACCTTTATCTATTATAACCGCAAACGATTGATATTGGAGGGCGGTAATTTGAACCCGGTCATTTTCAGCCAAATCAATTTCAAAAGAACCATCGCCATTGGTAATTGTACCTTGCTGCGATGAAATATTATAAACCGAAATCCCTTCGGCATCCTCACCTTGGGGCACATGGATTTTTCCAGCAACTTTTGTTCTATCAATGTCCTGCGCAAACAGCGAAGGAGAAATAGCGATAATAATAAGTAGAAGTACTTTTTTTGCCATCCATTAAAAATACGGTTTTGTTTTGTTAGTGAAAACTTAAAGTTTAAGTTGGCAATAGTTAAATTTACATTTCTGAAAAAAACCAAACTTATGAATAATACAGATTCAAAGAGATTCACGCCTTCGCGGAATTTGATAATTGCAAGCACCAGTACCATTTACGGAGGCGAATACTTAGATTATTTAACCGATGAAATGGCAAAACTCTTTAAGGACGCTGATGAAGTAATCTTTATTCCATTCGCCCGGCCCGGCGGCATTAGCCATGACGAATACACTGAAAAAGCCGCAAAAGCATTTGAAAAAGTTGGGAAGAAACTTGTGGGCCTTCACACTTTTGAAGATCCAATTAAGGCTATAAAAAATGCGAAAGGAGTTTTTACGGGCGGTGGCAATACCTTTGTTTTAGTTAGCGCACTTTACAGATTGAAATTGATTCAACCCCTTCGCGAAGCAATCTTTAGTGGCTTGCCGTATATGGGCACCAGCGCGGGTAGCAATATTTGCGGGGTATCTATGCAAACTACCAATGATATGCCCATTGTTTATCCGCCATCGTTTAAAACTTTGGGTGTGATACCCTATAATCTAAATCCGCATTATTTAGATCCAGTGCCCAATAGTAAGCATATGGGCGAAAGCCGGGAAACGCGTATAGCCGAATTCCATACCCAAAATAATATACCGGTTCTTGGACTGCGCGAAGGCAGTTGGCTACGCGTAAAGGGAGATGAAATAGCCCTTAAAGGCGAATTAAAAGCCCGCGTTTTTGAACAGGGAAAGGAACCCTATGAAGTGGAAAGTGGAACAATTCTGAATTTAGAATCCTGAATCCAGAATTAATGAAGCTCTTTTACGAAATGATAACCCTTTGCCACAAACCCTTGGTTATAAAAGAACTTATGCGACGGAAAGTTATGAACGTAACTATTTAATTCTATCCAATTGCAGGATTTTTTTAGCGCATAGTTTTTTACAAATGCAATCAATTGGTTCCCAATGCCCCCACCGCGGTAGCTATCGTCTATAATTAGATGGTCCATCTCTACACTTCTGCCAGCATAATGGCGGGTTTGGAACCAAAGACCACAAATGCCAATTAATTTTTGGGCATCGTAAATACCAAGGCATTC
>CAXBDO010000469.1:0-1534 GCA_963974165.1 uncultured Aequorivita sp. | reverse complement strand
AAAACGAAATTTCAAATGAATTGAAAGATGCAATTAACCTTGCAAAAGCCAATATTGAAAAATTTCACAGTGCCCAAAAAACAGAGCGAATTTCTGTTGAGACTACCGATGGTGTACTTTGCTGGCAAGAAAAAAGAGCGATTCAAAAAGTGGGACTTTACATTCCTGGGGGATCTGCACCTTTATTTTCAACAGCTTTGATGTTGGCTATTCCTGCAAATATTGCGGGGTGTAAAGAAATTGTTCTCTGCACTCCACCAGATAAAAATGGCACTATCAACCCAGCAATACTATATACTGCTAAGTTGTGCGGTGTTACCAAAATTTTTAAAATAGGAGGAATTCAAGCTATCGCGGCAATGACGTTTGGCACGGAAAGCGTTTCTTCAGTTTACAAGATTTTTGGGCCAGGAAACCAGTTTGTAACGGTGGCAAAACAGATTGCAACTAAATTCGGCGTAGCTATCGATATGCCTGCGGGTCCCTCGGAATTATTAGTGTTCGCAGATGATAGCGCAAATGCGGCCTTCGTTGCTTCCGATCTTTTATCGCAAGCGGAACACGGGGCAGACAGCCAGGTAATTTTGGTGACTTCTTCAGAAAGCCTTTTAACTTCAGTAGAAAAAGAGATTGAAAAACAACTTCAAGTTTTGCCGCGTAATGCTACTGCCGCCAAAGCTATTGAAAACTCAAAATTGATTTTGGTTGAAAACAATACGGATGCAATCAATTTAATTAATGAATATGCTCCCGAACATTTTATTGTTGTTTCAAAAGAAGAAGATTATTTTATTGAAAATATTCATAATGCGGGCTCAGTATTTATTGGCAATTATACGCCTGAAAGCGCTGGCGACTATGCTTCCGGTACCAATCACACTTTGCCCACCAATGGCTATGCAAAGCAATACAGCGGCGTAAATCTGGACAGTTTTTTGAAAAGTATAACCTTTCAAAAAATTTCTGAAAAGGGAATCCAAAACATTGGAAATGCGATAGAAATAATGGCTGAAGCAGAGGGCTTGCAAGCGCACAAAAACGCTGTAACCTTGCGATTAAAGAGTTTAAATAAAAAATCACGTCCAGCGTAGTCGAGACCATAATTCACAATAAATGATAAACAATTTCAATATACAATCGCTTATCCGCCCGAACGTGGTAAAGATGCAGCCATATAGCTCCGCCCGCGATGAATTTAAGAATTTTGATCGGGAGATGATATTTCTCGACGCCAACGAAAATCCGTTTGATACGAATGTAAACCGCTATCCCGATCCGCAGCAAATACAACTTAAACGTCTCCTTTCTGAGCAAAAAAATATTCCCTTGAATCAAATTTTATTGGGTAACGGAAGTGATGAAGTGCTCGATTTAATTTTTAGAGCGTTTTGCGAACCTGCAAAAGACAATGTAATCACGCTGCCGCCAACCTATGGAATGTATAGTGTTTTAGCCAATTTGAACAATATTGAGAATAGGGAAGTGTTGCTAGATTCAGATTTTCAGCCAGATATGGACGAGATTTTGAGAACTG
>CAXBDO010000468.1:0-1539 GCA_963974165.1 uncultured Aequorivita sp. | reverse complement strand
CTCTTTTTAATTGTTTGTCCAATGCAAAGGCACAGAGTGCCAATTTTCCATTCTGTACTATCGAACCAAATATTGGGGTAGTGAATGTTCCCGATAAGCGATTATTAAAATTGGAGGAGCTTGTAAAACCAGAGCGCGTACTTCCAGCAACTGTTGAAATAGTTGATATTGCCGGCCTTGTAAAAGGCGCTAGTAAAGGGGAAGGCTTGGGTAACCAATTTTTGAGCAACATACGCGAAACGGATGCTATATTACATGTATTGCGTTGTTTTGATGACGACAATATTGTTCACGTTGATGGCAATGTTAACCCAATCCGCGATAAGGAAACTATAGATATTGAACTTCAACTTAAAGATCTGGAAACGGTAGATAAAAAACTTGAAAAAGTTAAACGTGCCGCCCGCACGGGAAATAAAGAAGCCCAAAAGGAAGAAACTGCCCTATTGAAAGTAAAGGCTGGTCTTGAAGCGGGAATTTCGGTTAGAGCCATAAGTTTGACCGACGAAGAGCGCGAAGAATATATTGTAGATGCCCAATTTATTACAGATAAACCTGTAATGTACGTATGCAACGTAGATGAAGCTTCTGCCGCAACAGGTAACGCTTATGTTGAAAAAGTAAAGGCAGCGGTTGCTGATGAAAATGCTGAGGTACTTGTTTTAGCCGTTGGAACAGAAGCTGATATTACTGAATTGGATACTTTTGAAGAGCGCCAAATGTTCTTGGAAGATTTGGGACTGGATGAAGCCGGTTCTGCAAAATTGATTCGCAGCGCATATAGGTTACTTAACCTTCAAACATATTTTACTGCTGGCGTTAAGGAAGTGAGAGCTTGGACCATTCCGGTTGGTGCCACTGCCCCACAAGCTGCCGGGGTAATCCATACAGATTTTGAAAAAGGCTTTATTCGCGCCGAAGTAATTAAGTACGAAGACTACGTGCATTTTGGGAGCGAAACCAAAGTAAAGGAAGCCGGTAAAATGGGCGTGGAAGGAAAGGAATACATCGTAAAGGATGGAGATGTAATGCACTTCCGTTTTAACGTATAGTAAGATTTAGATTTGAGAGGTGGGATTTAAGAATTTTAATAATTCTCATCTCTCACCTCTCATTTCTTTCTTTAAAAAGTATATCTAAAAGCCATTCCGTTATAGCTATCGCCATTAAAACTGGTGCCTGAGCTAGGATAAATATCTATATTTTCCATTTTCTTTTTGTGCAGTTCCGGCACTAAAATTCCTGTACCCGCGCCCAGCACATATCCCAATAATACATCGGTTAAAAAATGCTGTCCGGCTTCTATCCTTAGAATACCCACTGCAGCAGGAAGGGCGGCTGCGCCCGCCCAAACAAATCCTTTGCCCGTAGCATCAGGATTAAAGTCGCTATATGCTTTGGCGGCAACAAAGGTAGCTGTTGCTGTAGCGGCCACGTGGCCCGAATAAAAGGAGCGTTGCCCATTATTCTTAAATCGTCTGTTTTCATCTGTATTACCGCTATTGTCGTACACATACGGTCGACTTCTATCTACCAAGC
>CAXBDO010000467.1:0-1551 GCA_963974165.1 uncultured Aequorivita sp. | reverse complement strand
TCTACCGCACGTAAACCAAAATTTTGAGACCAATGTGAAGGGTATTTATATAGCTGGCGAATTAGGGGGGATGGGACTAATAAAAAATAGTGTAGAACAGGGCCAACAGGCGGTAGATAGTATAGTAAAAAGCAAAAAGATCAATAATAAAGAATGTTTGGACCTTATAATTGTAGGTTCGGGGCCCGCGGGTATTTCAGCCACCCTTGCTGCCAAAAAGAATAATCTTACAGCTGTTACTTTAGAGCAGGATTCCTTGGGAGGAACGGTTTACACTTTTCCGCGTAGCAAAGTGGTTATGACTTCCCCCATGAATTTACCGCTTCACGGAAAGGTGAAATTGCATAATACCTCAAAAGATGAATTACTACAGCTTTGGAAAAAGGTGATTAATGAACACAATTTAGAAATTACTGAAAACACCAAGGTGGAAAATATTACGCCCTTAAAAAATGATACATTTAAAGTTATAACCAACAAGGGCGATGATTACATTGCGAGCAATGTAATCTTGGCTATAGGAAGAAGGGGCAGCCCTCGCAAACTTGGAGTACCGGGAGAAGATTCCCCAAAGGTGGCTTATAGATTGTTAGAGCCAGAACTTATTGAAGGGAAAAAAATTCTGGTGGTAGGCGGTGGAGATTCGGCGGTCGAATCTGCCTTATTGCTGAAAGATGCCAATGAAGTAACCCTATCATATCGGAATGATAAATTTTCAAGGCTGAAGCCCAAAAACAAGGAAAATATACTTGCCGCCGAAGCAGCCAAGAGTATCACTATTATTTTTGATTCAAATGTGGTTGCAATAAACGAGCAGGATATACTGTTAAATTTAAAGGATGGAGCTACCCAAAAAATTGAAAATGACCTTGTTTATATTTTTGCGGGGGGCGAATTGCCCACATCGTTTCTGGAAAAAGCAGGGGTAACAATTAGTAAACGCTTCGGTTACATTTTGAAAAAATATTGAATTGAAGGCATATTTTAAACATATACTATTTTTTATATTGGTTCTGGCCACTACCTTTTCCGTGGCGCAGATTTCGCCTGGAGATTTATCGAATGCGCACTCCAAGTTTGAAGGTATGTCTAACTGTACCCTATGCCATGAATTGGGCAATAGGGTAACAAATTCCAAATGTTTGGATTGCCACACTGAAATTAAAAGCCTAATTTCCCAAGACCGTGGTTTTCATGCGAGTGCGCAGGTAGAGAGCCAGAATTGCACCAAATGCCATAGCGAGCATCATGGCAGAAAGTTCGATATGGTTCGCTTCAATGAAAAGGGCTTTAACCATAATAACACTGGCTATCCCTTAAAAGGTGCCCATGCCACCGTAGATTGCAGGCAATGCCACAAACCCGAAAATATTAAGGTTGCCGAACTTAAAAACCGAAAAGACACCTATTTGGGGTTAGATACCAAATGCCTCTCCTGCCATAACGATTTTCATCAAGGCGCCTTACCTATAGATTGTTTGTCCTGCCACCAGATGGATGCTTGGAAACCGGTAACGAAATTTAACCATGAAAACGCCGATTTCAAATTAC
>CAXBDO010000466.1:0-1562 GCA_963974165.1 uncultured Aequorivita sp. | reverse complement strand
CTCCAGTAGTTGGGTCTGTACATAACGAAATATACGGAATACCCGCATCGCTCAATTGCGCTAGTTTTACACTTGTTTTAGCAAGTTGCATTAATGAAAGTGCGGCTTCCATCATTCTGGCACCACCACTTTTTGAAATTATTACCAACGGAATATTATTTTTAAGCGAATAATCTGCCGCACGGGCAATTTTTTCACCTACAACGCTTCCCATAGATCCGCCAATAAAGCTGAAGTCCATACAAGCCACAACCAGATCTGCACCCATAGATTTTCCTACGGCACAGCGAATGGCATCTTTAAGCCCTGTTTTATCCTGGGCTTCCTTTAGTCTATCTGTATATTTCTTTTTATCCTCAAATTTTAAAGTGTCTTGTGAGGTTAGGTTTTTGTCCAGTTCCTTAAACTTATTGTCGTCAAAAAGAATTTCAAAATATTCCTTGCTTCCAATGCGTACGTGGTAGCCATCTTCTGGGCTCACGTAAAAATTCTTTTCAAGCTCTTCGCTATCTACAATTTTTCCTGTGGGCGATTTGTACCACAATCCTCTTGGGACGTCCTTCTTTTCTTCGGTTGGGGTTTGAATTCCCTTTTTTGTTCTTTTAAACCAAGGCATATTTTTAATTATGATTTATGAATTCAAAATTATGAATTCAATTATTTAAAGAAAAATTCTGAATTCTGAATTTTTATTAGAGCGTATTTACATTATTTAGATCCTCAAAAGCTTTTTCAAGTCTTTTCTTAAAAGTAAGCTCGCCTTCGCGCAACCATTTTCTTGGATCGTAATATTTTTTGTTCGGTAAATCGTCGCCTTCAGGGTTTCCAATCTGGGTCTTCACATATTCCAAATTCTTCACCATATAATCGCGAACACCTTCGGTAAATGCAAATTGCATATCGGTATCGATATTCATTTTAATAACGCCATAACCAATGGCTTCACGAATTTCTTCCAAAGTAGAACCGCTTCCACCGTGGAATACAAAATCTATCGGGTTAGGGCCAGTATTGAATTTCTTCTGAACGTATTCCTGTGAATTTTTCAAAATAATTGGAGTAAGCTTTACGTTACCGGGCTTATAAACCCCGTGCACGTTTCCAAAGGCCGCGGCAATGGTAAATTGATCGCTTATTTTTGAAAGTTCTTCATAAGCGTAAGCAACCTCATCGGGCTGGGTGTAAAGTTTGGATGAATCTACATCAGTATTGTCTACACCGTCTTCTTCACCACCAGTAATGCCCAATTCAATTTCTAGGGTCATCCCAATTTTGCTCATGCGCTCTAAATAGCGTTTGCAAATTTCAATGTTCTCTTCAATAGGCTCTTCGGAAAGATCTATCATATGTGAACTGTATAATGGAATTCCGTTTTCTTTATAAAACTTTTCACCGGCATCCAAAAGGCCATCAATCCACGGAAGTAATTTTTTAGCGCAATGGTCTGTATGAAGAATTACCGTTGCCCCATAAACCTTTGCAAGCTCGTGAATATGTTTTGCGCCCGCAACGCCACCAGCAATGGCAGCCTTTTCGTTTTCATTTGAAAGGCCTTTGCCAGC
>CAXBDO010000465.1:0-1566 GCA_963974165.1 uncultured Aequorivita sp. | reverse complement strand
AGAGTTTATGGACAAAATCAGGGCTACCCAAAAAGACTTGCTGGATAGTTATTCGCGTATGGTTAGGCCAGGCGGACAGTTGGTTTACGCCACTTGCTCTATACTTCCATCCGAAAACGAGAAGCAGGTAAAGGCATTTTTAAACCGTGAGGAAGGCAAAGATTTCACTTTGTTGAATGAAGAGCGCATTTTGCCAAGCAAAAGCGGTTTCGACGGCTTTTATATTTCCTTGCTACAAAAAAAGGAATAGTTAAAGACATAAATTAATAATGAAAGAGCGGGCATATGCCTGCTCTTTTTTATTTCTGTGAATTTGAAGTTGGCCGCAATTTTAAAATAAGGGTTGAAGAATTTAAATGGCTTATGTTAAAATCATAAATAATGGGGCCTGTATTTTTTTATGATTAAAATTCCTTCAAAATTGTTTACTTTTGCCACTTCAAAAATCACCAAATATTCAAAAGAATGATTCACTTTTTTGGGAACGTTGAAACCACAGTTTTCGCAGTCCAAACCCACGGAAATATTTCAGAAGAGAACACTAAAAAGTTGGAATGGCTTTTTGGCAACCAACCTAAAATAGCGCAATCCGTCCTGTCTACAAACGCGACGGATTTTTTTATTGGTCCGCGCGCGGCCATGGTTACGCCTTGGAGCACCAATGCCGTGGAAATTACCCAAAATATGGGGGTTGATGGGGTTATTCGCATCGAGGAATTTCACAATAGCGCCATTGAAAAAGGAACTTTCGACCCGATGTTATCGCAGAAATTCCTGGAATTGAATCAGGATATTTTTGACATCCACGTGCAGCCGGAAGCTATTCTTGAAATTGAAAATATTTCAGAATTCAATGAAAAGGAAGGTTTGGCGCTAAATGCGGAAGAGGTTGAATATTTGGAAAATCTTTCAATAAAACTTGAAAGAAAACTAACCGACAGTGAAGTTTTCGGCTTTAGCCAAGTAAATAGTGAGCACTGCCGCCACAAGATTTTCAACGGGATTTTTGAAATAGACGGCAAAGAAATGCCTTCTTCCCTATTCAAATTAATTAAAAAGACTTCGGCCGAAAACCCTAATGATATTGTTTCGGCATATAAAGATAATGTAGCTTTTGTAAAAGGTCCGAACGTAAAACAGTGGGCTCCAAAAAGCGCCGATAAACCAGATTGGTACGAGGAAAAAGATTTTGAAAGTGTTATTTCACTTAAAGCTGAAACCCACAACTTCCCAACAACTGTAGAGCCTTTCAATGGCGCAGCAACCGGTAGTGGTGGCGAAATCCGCGACCGATTGGCTGGCGGAAAAGGTTCCTTGCCTTTGGCTGGAACCGCGGTTTATATGACTTCGTATTCACGATTGAACGAAGAACCCTTCGACTCCGCTCAGGGCAAGCCTTGGGAAAAAGGAATGAAAGAACGCGATTGGTTGTACCAAACGCCGCTCGATATTTTAATAAAAGCCAGTAATGGCGCTTCCGATTTTGGAAACAAATTTGGACAACCGTTAATCGCTGGTTCAGTTTTAACTTTTGAACACGAAGAAAAGCAGTATGCCACCCTGAGC
>CAXBDO010000464.1:0-1570 GCA_963974165.1 uncultured Aequorivita sp. | reverse complement strand
TTGGGCGTGGTCCACAGGCTGGATCGGCCTACCAGCGGTATTGTTATGTTTGCCCGAACTTCAAAAGCATTGGCGCGGTTGAACAAAATGTTTTCTGAAAGGGAAACCGAAAAAATATATTGGGCCGTTGTTAAGAATGCACCTTCAAAGTCAGAAGATACTTTGACACATTTTCTAAAAAGAAACCCAAAACAGAACAAATCGTATGCCCATATAAAAGAAGTTCCGGACAGCAAAAAAGCGGTTCTTCACTATAGAATTCTAAAAAAATTAGACAATTATTATTTATTGGAAATAGTACTAGAAACGGGAAGACACCACCAAATTCGGGCACAGCTATCGGCTATTGGCTGTTCTATAAAAGGCGATTTAAAATATGGTGCAGACCGTAGTAATGCGGATGGCAGCATCCATCTTCACGCCAAAAAATTAAAGTTTATCCACCCTGTCCAGAAAGAGGAAATTAAGATTGAAGCCCCAGCGCCAGACGACGCAATCTGGAACGCTTGCAATTAAAGTTTGGTGATATTATTCTTTAAGGCGAAAATCACCAACCCTACCCTGTTCTTTATATTTAACCGTTTAAATAGATCCTGTCTGTAACCATCAATGGTTTTAGGGCTAAGGTCCATAACATCGGCTATTTCTTTATAGGTCATTTCAGAACAGGCCAGTTTTATAAATGTAAGTTCGTTTTCCTTAAATTTATGGATGCGGCCCTCTTCATCTGGAGTTAGGGAGTGCAGTAAAGTTTCTGCAACTTTTTCGGAATGGTAATAGCCTTTTTGCTGTAATTCTATAAGAGCAGTATTTAAAATTTCTGGGTGAATGTCTTTCAACAAATAACCTTTTGCACCTTTCCGAAGCATTTTTAAAATTGTTTGCTCATCATCTTCCATAGATAGGGCCAAAATTTTTATGGCTGGATAATTTTGTACAAGCCATTCAGCAGTTTCAAAACCATCCATTACCGGCATATTGATATCGAGCAATATTACTTCCGGCAAATTTTCAGCCACCGCAATTTTTTCCTGTAATTCTACGCCATTTTTGGCTTGAAACAGCACCTTAAAATTTGGGAATGAATTAATTAGCTTGGCCAATGAACGCGCAAAGAGCGAATGGTCGTCTACAATTACTACTGTATGACTTTGTATTGGTTTCATGGGCTGCTATAGGTATATCGCAAGGTTAATTCGGTCCCTTTTCCTATTTCAGAATTAATAGAATATTCTGCATCGATAAGTTCTGCGCGGCCTTTCATAGTTTCCATACCAGAACTGCTTGTTTTTGCTGAAGTATCAAAACCTACCCCATCATCTTTTGCAGAAATTTTCAGGGTTTTTTCATTATATTCTAAATGTACGAATAATTTTGAAGCTCTTGCATGTTTCAATACGTTAGAAAGAAATTCCTGTAATATCCTAAAAATAATAATTTCATTGGCGCTATTTATAGGAATTACATCGCCCGTTACCTTCATGGATGCATCCAGATAACCCAAACGGTTAAACCTATCCAATTCTACTTGTAACGACGCCAACAATCCGTTCTTAAGAATAACGTCGCT
>CAXBDO010000463.1:0-1577 GCA_963974165.1 uncultured Aequorivita sp. | reverse complement strand
TGTAATAGGAATGTCAACCAAGTTTTTTACAGCTACTTTGGCAATCCTTTACAGAGGAAAGGATAGTGAAGGAAAAATTCAAGGTGGCCCAATGTATTTTATAATTGAAGGATTGGGAAGGAAATGGATGCCCTTGGCCATATTATTCAGTGTTGCAGGTTTGGTAGGGGCACTTCCGGTTTTTAATGTGAACCAACTCACGCAGGCAATTAACGATATTTTATTGAAACCTGCTGGTTTGTACAATGGATTTATTACCGATCTAATGATAGGGATTGTACTTGCAGCAATAACAGCTGTGGTAATTCTTGGTGGACTTTCACGAATCAGCAAAACCGCTTCTAAAATGGTGCCCACTATGGTATTGCTTTACTTCGGGTTAGTTTTGATTATTCTTGGGGTTCATATAGATGTTGTGCCTTCTTATTTAAAACTGATTTTTACAGATGCATTTTCAGCTAATTTCTTTAAGGGCGATGCTTTTTTGGGTGGAGTAGTAGGTGGAATTATTCTTTTAGGAATTCGTCGTGGTGCCTTTTCAAACGAGGCGGGGATAGGCACGGCGCCCATGGCGCACGGAGCAGCAAAAACGAACGAGCCTATTCGGGAAGGTTTGGTAGCTATGTTGGGCCCTGCGATAGATACCTTAATAATATGTACACTTACGGCCTTGGCAATTCTAGTTACCGGCGTTTGGCAAAGTAGCGATGCAAATGGAGTTAGTTTAACGGCATCAGCTTTTGAGGAGAGCATGCCGCTATTTGGAAAATATGCGCTGTTAGCGTGCATTGTAATTTTCAGTGTTTCTTCACTTTTCTCTTATTCCTATTACGGAAGTAAGTGTATGTCTTTCCTATTCGGAGTTAAAAATAAGGGCATTTATAATTACTTCTATATTTTGAGTATTCTGGTTGGCGCCACGACTTCCTTGAGTATGATGATTAACCTAATTGATACATTCTTCGCGCTAATGGCCATTCCAACAATGACAGCTGCAACTTTATTGGCCCCAAGAGTTATAAAGGAAGCCAAAATTTATTTCGAAAAATTAAAGAAGGAATAGGTTTCCCCAGAGCGAAAAGCAATTGACTAGTTTTATGAAGCCATTCTTTCAGCTTTTTAAAAGCAAAATATAAAAAACCGCGAAAAATTTATTTTGCCGCGGTTTTTCAGTGAAATGGAATATTTATTCGAATCCTAGTCGAAATAACTAAAGGTTTCGCCATCCTTAATATTCAACAATGTTTCATAGATAAGCTTAATTACGTTTTCCACATCATCCCTGTGCACCATTTCTACGGTGGTATGCATATAGCGAAGCGGTAATGAAATTAACGCACTTGCAACCCCGCCATTGCTGTAGGCAAAAGCATCGGTATCTGTACCCGTGGCACGTGAAAGTGCAGCACGTTGGAAGGGTATCATTTTCTTTTCGGCAGTTTCTACAATTAAATCCCTAAGTTTTTGTTGTACAGCCGGCGCATATGCTATTACCGGACCGCATCCAATTTCTGCCAAGCCCTGAACTTTCTTTTCAATCATAGGCGTGGTAGTATCATGGGTTACATCCGTAATTA
>CAXBDO010000462.1:0-1585 GCA_963974165.1 uncultured Aequorivita sp. | reverse complement strand
AAATCCTTTTCGCTGTCGTAAAAACTGTTAATAATATAGCCTCCGGCAATGGCAGAGGAAGATGCTAACACGAGCATTAGTAAATTAACATCAAACAGTACTTGCCGAACCCGCAAGTCTGGCGCCAAAATGTAAATGCTAGTAAGATATTGTGCTATTACAATTATTAGAATGTTATACCCCCGAACCACCGAAAACAGGCTGAAAAATTTTAATAAGAATAGTTTTTGTTTTCTGCTGAACATAAATTACCACTTGAGGAGATCTGAAATAATTTTCAGGAAAGGCTGTTTCTCTAAAAACTATAAACCACTTCCAGTTTATGGTCTTTTAAGGCTTTGCGCGCTTTGTCAATATCTTCGGTGAAGCCCAGCATATACCCACCGCCGCCAGAACCGCAAAGTTTTAGGTAGTATGCGTTGCTGTCTATTCCCTTTTTCCAAAGTTTGTGGAAATGGGCGGGAATCATAGGTTTAAAGTTATCCAATACAACTTTTGAAAGTTGCTTGATATTGCCAAAAAGAGATTTAACATCGCCCTGAAGAAAATCCTCAACACAGGCATCGGTATGTTTTACAAATTGGTCTTTCAACATATTCCTAAAACCTTCCTGCTTCATATTTTCCATAAATATCTGCACCATGGGCGCAGTTTCGCCCGTACTGCCACTATCCAATAAAAATACGGCACCCTTGCCATTTTCGGTTTGGGAAGGAATACCCGCAGGTTCAATATTGTCTTTGGAATTGATTAAAATAGGAAGACTCAAATAACTATTTAAAGGATCTAAGCCCGAAGATTTACCGTGGAAAAAAGACTCCATTTCGGCAAAAATATTTTTTAGGGTCAGCAGTTTTTCGCGGGTCAGATTTTCGAGTATAGTAATTTTATCAGTGGCATATTTATCATAAATAGCGGCTACCAATGCGCCACTGCTGCCAACGCCATAGCCTTGCGGAATGCTACTGTCAAAATAAAGACCGTCTTCAATATCTTGTTTAAGGCTGTTTATATCGAAAGAAACCAACTCCGAATTCTCAGTTTGAAGGGTTTCCAAATACGCCGAATACCTTTTTAAACCCTCGTTAGATTTATGGGTAGAAACCGTACGATGGGCATCAATTTTTAATGCCCCATTATAAAAATTGTAAGGAATTGAAAGTCCTTTAGAATCTTTAATAATACCGTATTCGCCGAAAAGTAGAATTTTTGAGTAAAAAAGCGGGCCGCGCATAAGCTGGGTTGTTGTAATTATAAAAATACAGTTATTTTTTCATTAAACTGAAAGGTGCCGCAAAGATAACCATTTTAACAATTATAAATTCGGATTTCGAAATGAATAAAATTGAACCCATAAAATTCAAATATCTGGAGCTAAGCTTTATAATACGCCTAAAAAACTTGCTTGCTAAAAATTTCCAATTTATCGAACCTCGAATATAATTGAAATCTAAGGTTAATAAATTGGAAGGCTTCGATTAAAAAATATTGTATCTTTCTATTCCCTATCCCCGGTTTGTTTTAAATTCATAAAACATCTTACTATGGCCCTATGACAACCACCTCTGGGAGAATTCAAATAGGG
>CAXBDO010000461.1:0-1596 GCA_963974165.1 uncultured Aequorivita sp. | reverse complement strand
TCTATTAATCGGGTTTCTTTTGCCAACTCCTTTAAGTAGGTATTGGTAGAATGGGTGGCACTAAGTTTGATTAAGTCCAATAGAATAAATTAAGTTTAGTATTACATTTTATATCAGTTCAAGAAACAAAAAAGTAATAACTTTGCGAAATAGAAAAGAAAAATAATTAATGCAGAAAAAACAAGCAGGAACAGATCAACTTATTGCTCAAATTATACGAGGGATTGAAGATGTAAAAGGTCAGGATATCGAAATTCTTGACTTAAGAGATATAGAAAATACCGTTTGTGACTATTTTATAATCTGTAATGGTACGTCCAACACACAGGTTAACGCCATTGTAAATTCAGTACAAAGGTCCGTAAGCAAAGCACTTAAAGAAAATCCTTGGCATGTGGAAGGAAGCGACAACTCTGAATGGGTTCTATTGGACTATGTTCACGTTGTAGTACACGTTTTCCAAAAACACATACGCGAGTTTTATGATATTGAGGGACTTTGGGGCGATGCAAAATCGGTTAAAATAGAATCAACACTTTAAAAACGAAAATAGCCTTATGGCCGAAGAAAATAAAACTAAGAAAAGCGACTCAAAAAAACCTAGACCTAATTATTACTGGATTTATGCAGCTATAATTCTGTTATTTTTTGGAATCCAAATCTTTGGAGGTGGAAGTTGGTCGCAACCAGAAAAGACCAATCAAGCTCAATTTGAGGAATTTCTGAAAGAAGGCGATGTTGAAAAGGTAGATATCATCAATAAAAAAATTGCGAAGGTTTACCTTACCCAAGAAGCAAAACAGAAGGAAGTACACGCCAAAAAAGGCGATACTCCAGCATTTTTAGCGCCAGGGCCAAATGAAGCAGATTATCAATTTGAATTTGGTGATCTACAATTATTTCAAAAGGATTTTCAGGAAATAAAGGCAGAGAGAAATCTTCCGGCCTCATTAAATATTGAAACAGACAACAATGTTTGGGGCGATATTTTAATGGGCATTTTACCTTTCGTTATCATTATTGCCATCTGGATTTTTATTATGCGAAAAATGTCTTCAGGTGCCGGTGGCGGTGCAGGCGGACAGCTTTTTAATATCGGTAAATCCAAAGCCAAGCTTTTTGATGAAAAAACCGATGTAAAAACTTCGTTTAAAGATGTTGCTGGTCTTGAAGGAGCCAAGGAAGAAGTACAGGAAATTGTAGACTTTTTAAAACACCCAGAAAAATATACTTCCCTAGGAGGTAAAATTCCGAAGGGAGCTTTATTGGTAGGACCTCCTGGAACCGGTAAAACCCTTTTGGCAAAAGCCGTTGCGGGTGAGGCCAAGGTGCCGTTCTTCTCGCTTTCAGGTTCAGATTTCGTTGAAATGTTTGTGGGTGTGGGTGCTTCCCGTGTTCGCGATCTTTTTAAACAAGCAAAAGACAAATCGCCAGCTATCATTTTTATTGATGAAATAGATGCAATTGGTCGTGCAAGAGGGAAAAATAATTTTTCCGGCAGCAATGACGAACGTGAAAATACATTAAATCAATTATTGACCGAAATGGACGGTTTCGGCACCAATACAAATGTAATTGTTTTGGCGGCTACTAACC
>CAXBDO010000460.1:0-1611 GCA_963974165.1 uncultured Aequorivita sp. | reverse complement strand
CATAGAAAATTCAAAAAAGATGAAAAACTGAATTTAATGCACATAGCCATCTGCCGCGTTCTTGAACCGTATGGTTATTATGAGTTCGATTACGTAGATGAAGAAGGTTGGCCGCATTATAAGGTTTTGGAACAACTACCGCCCCTTAAAGCAGGAGAACAGAGTGTTTTAATGAAAGAAGCAATTGTACAATACTTTGTTGAGAAGGAAGTTATTGCCTAACCCAAAACATATTTTGGAATTTGATTATCGCCATTGATGGTTTCGTGGCACAAAAGGAATTAAAATGATTGATACAATAAAAAACCACATTACCGAAGTGCAGGCTTTTTCTTCAACAAACAAAGAAGAAATTGAAAACTTCCGTATTAAATATTTGGGAAAAAAAGGATTGCTAAACAGCTTTTTTGCCGAGTTTAAAAATGTACCTAACGAACAGAAAAAAGACTTTGGGCAGGTTATAAACACGCTGAAAAATGCAGCCCAGGAAAAAGTTGATTCCCTAAAACAAGCATTGGAAAGCAGTTCGGAAAGCAAAGGCATTTACGGCGATCTTTCCCGTCCGGGCGAAATAATTGCCCTGGGTTCGCGCCATCCTATTTCCATTGTAAAGAATAAAATTATAGACATTTTCCTTAGAATTGGCTTCAATGTTTCCGAAGGGCCAGAGATAGAAGATGATTGGCATAACTTTACTGCCCTAAATTTGCCGGAATACCACCCAGCCCGCGATATGCAGGATACTTTTTTCATCCAAACCAATCCAGATGTATTGTTGCGCACGCACACCTCATCGGTACAGGTTCGGTATATGGAAGAAAATAAGCCGCCAATACGTACCATTTCACCGGGAAGAGTTTATAGAAATGAAGCAATTTCGGCCCGTTCGCACTGTTTTTTCCACCAAGTGGAAGGTTTGTATGTAGACAAGGGCGTTAGCTTCGCAGACCTAAAACAAACGCTACAATATTTTACAACTGAATTATTCGGAAAATCGAAGATTCGCCTTCGCCCTTCCTATTTTCCATTTACGGAACCAAGTGCAGAAGTAGATGTTTATTGGGGATTGGAAACCGAAACAGACCATAAAATAACAAAAGGCACCGGCTGGCTGGAAATTGGTGGCTGCGGAATGGTAGACCCAAATGTTCTTAAAAACTGTGGGATAGATCCCGAAATTTATTCTGGCTTTGCCTTTGGGGTGGGGATAGACCGTATAGCAATGTTGCTACACCAAATACCTGATATTAGAATGTTTAGCGAAAATGACGTTCGCTTTTTGGAACAGTTTAAAAGTGTGCTTTAGCCCACTAACCTCCCCTGGAGGAATTTTTTGAACCTAAAAAATAACGCTATGAAAAAATACCTCGTTATTGCCCTGCTCATAATTGTTGGGATAGCCATTGCTTATTTAACCTTTATAATTGCTGCCATTAAATTTATAATTGGCGCCATTTTACTGGGAATTTCAGCAATTGCGCTTTTGGCCGTTTGGATTATGTGGAAAATTGACGATTAAGTATGCGAAAGGATATTAAAATACCCGAAGTAGAAAATGTGCATATTGCCGCGGTAAAGGAATGGGACAAGGATTTTACCGATCAACAATGG
>CAXBDO010000459.1:0-1654 GCA_963974165.1 uncultured Aequorivita sp. | reverse complement strand
AATCGCGGGTGCCTTTTGGTAATGATGGTTTTTTCAAAATTTAGAATTGAATGATTAAAATTTAAAATTCAATGCTTATTACTGTAAGGGAGTGCCCTACTAAGCTTCGCGTTTGTGCATTGAATTTCAATAGCGCAAATATCTTAAATAATAGTAACTTTATCCAATTTTTGCAGTCTAATGAGAAACACAAACTAAAATATGTTTTCACTTTTTCGGGAAAATGTTCGCATTGCCCTAGATTCTATTAAAAGTCAGCTGCTAAGGACCATCCTAACTATAGTTATTATTGGCATTGGCATTTGGGCCCTTGTTGGCATTTTAAGCGCCGTTGCGGCGTTGGAAAATACTATTTCGGGCAATTTTGCCTCCATGGGCGCAAATACCTTTAACATTCAACAGTATGAATTTTCAGGACAAAGCCGAAATGGCGGCGAACGCGAAAAGATTAACCCAATAATTAGCTACAACAACGTTCGCGAATTTACCGATAAGTATAACTTTCCTTTCACCAAGACATCTGTTTCCTTTACAGGTACTTCGAGTGCAGAAGTTAAATATGGCTCCGAAAAAACCGATCCAGAGGTTACCGTTTCTGGAGTAAATGAAAATTACTTGAAAAATACCGGAACCGAAATAGACAGAGGAAGGAATTTCACCATTTTTGATATTGAAAACAACAATAAAGTGTGTATAATCGGATCTGATTTCCTGAAGAATATTTTTGAAAATGACGATCCCATCAATAAGACCATAAGTATACGCGGGGTTAAATTTAAGGTTATTGGCCTTTTGGAGTCTAAAGGCTCTACTTTTGGGAACAATCAAGATTTAAAGGTTTTGATTCCCATGCAGGTAGCGCGCGGAATTTATTCCGCCCCAAATATCAATTACAATATAAGCATTAAGGTGGCCGATAAGGAAATGATGGAAGCCGCCCAAGATGAAGCCATTATTACGTTTAGAAATATTAGAGGCCTAAATCCGGTTGAAGAAAATAATTTTGGCCTAGAACGCAGCGACGATCTTATAAATAGAATTTCGATGATAACCGGCTACTTACAGGCAGCGGCGTGGATTATAAGTATTATTACCATTCTAGGCTCCTCTATTGCCTTAATGAATATTATGTTGGTTTCGGTAACGGAGCGTACGCGCGAAATTGGCGTGCGCAAAGCCTTGGGCGCAAAGCGCTCTACCATTTCCACCCAATTTTTTATGGAAACCATAGTAATTGGGCAATTTGGAAGTTTATTGGGAATTATTCTTGGCGTACTAACCGGCTTCGCCTTTGCAAAAATATTTGAATTTGATTTTACCTTGCCCTGGACAGCGATGATCTGGGCCACAATAATAACTTTTATAGTCGCGGTAATTGCAGGGTCTTATCCAGCTGCAAAAGCTGCACGGCTTGACCCTATTGAAAGTTTAAGATATGAATAGGAGGAGATAAATTTCGAGCATAAAAATCCAAAATCTATTTTTGAGAATTTAATTATGAAATTTAATCTTTCAGCAGTTCGCTGAAATAATTATAAAGTTCACCTTTTGTAATTACCGAACCTTGCTGGATCAGCACAAAAATATCCTTATTGCGGTCTTCCTTGATGGCTTTGGTTGAAGTATACAGATTTACCGAATCGTGGTGAAGATT
>CAXBDO010000458.1:0-1659 GCA_963974165.1 uncultured Aequorivita sp. | reverse complement strand
TTATGAAAAATATGGCGCAGATAGTTTTCAACCTATACACACACCAAGTGAGGGTGAAGAGTTTTTATTGAAACCTATGAATTGCCCGCACCATTGCGAAATTTATAACAGCAAACCTTGGTCATACAAAGATTTGCCAAAGCGTTTTGCCGAATTTGGAACCGTATATCGTTATGAACAGAGTGGCGAGCTTCACGGACTTACCCGCGTACGCGGATTTACCCAGGACGACGCGCATATTTTCTGTACGCCAGACCAATTGGATGAAGAGTTTAAAAAAGTAATTGATCTAGTACTATATGTATTCGGATCTTTAGGGTTCGAAAACTTCTATACCCAAGTGTCTTTACGCGATCCGGAAAAGCCAGAGAAGTATATTGGTAGTCTTGAAAATTGGGAAAAAGCTGAAAAAGCAATTATAAATGCTGCCGAAGCAAAAAACCTGGATTACAAAATTGAATACGGCGAAGCTGCATTCTACGGACCAAAATTAGACTTCATGGTGAAGGATGCCCTGGGAAGAAGCTGGCAGCTTGGTACCATTCAGGTAGATTATAACCTGCCGGAACGATTTAATCTTGAATACAAAGGAAGCGATAATGAAACGCACAGACCCGTAATGATTCACCGTGCTCCTTTTGGAAGTATGGAACGTTTTGTGGCTATCTTGCTGGAACATACGGGAGGTAATTTCCCGCTTTGGTTAATGCCAGAGCAGGTAAGTATTCTGTCATTGAGTGAAAAATATGAAAAATACTCCCAAAAAGTTTTAAATTTGCTTGAAAATGACGAAATTCGCGCCCTTGTTGACAATAGAAATGAGACAATTGGCAAGAAAATCAGGGAGGCTGAAATGAACAAAATCCCGTATATGTTGATTGTTGGCGAGCAAGAAGAGAAAGATGGAACGGTTTCTGTACGTAAACATGGCGAAGGCGATCTTGGCACAATGACCCCAGAAGCTTTCTCTAAACTGATACAACAAGCAGTAAAAGAAGAATTAAAAGAATTTAATGTTTAACTAAATATTTTAGGCCATAGCAATACGAAGAAAAAGAAGTAGAGGACCTGCAAGGGTAATTAAGGAAGATCAACACAGAATCAATGGAAAGATTCGTGCAGAAGAAGTCCGCCTTGTAGGAGACAATGTTGAAATAGGAGTATATCCTTTAAAAAAAGCACGGGAAATTGCTGAAGAGCAAGAACTTGATCTTGTTGAAATTTCTCCAAATGCAAACCCTCCCGTTTGTAAAGTAATAGACTATAAAAAGTTTGTTTACGAACAAAAGAAACGTGAAAAAGTCTTAAAGGCAAAAGCTACCAAAGTTACCATCAAGGAAATTAGGTTCGGCCCCAATACAGACGACCACGATTACGAGTTCAAAAAGAAGCACGGCGAAAAGTTTTTGCAGGAAGGCTCAAAATTGAAAGCGTATGTTTTCTTTAAAGGTCGTTCCATTATCTATAAAGACCAAGGTGAAATCTTGCTTTTGCGTCTTGCCAGAGATTTGGAAGAATTCGGGAAAGTGGAGCAAATGCCAAAACTTGAAGGGAAGCGAATGATAATGTTCATTGCCCCTAAGAAAAAGTAATCAGGCGAAGAAAGGCAATGATTAATCATGCGCCATTCAAAGTTACTTATAAACGAAAAGAAAACTT
>CAXBDO010000457.1:0-1660 GCA_963974165.1 uncultured Aequorivita sp. | reverse complement strand
TCAAGTTCAGACTTGTTTGCGCACCTATATCGGTTAAGCCTCTATTGGATTTAAAATCCTCCGCACTTTCATCCACTGTAGATAAATCCCCGTATATATTGGCAATTCTATCATCTATAAAATTTGAGGTTCTATCTGCAATGGCTTTTTTATCATCCAGGGCATTTTGGTTATAATTATGGATCAAAGTATTTATAACATCTTTCCCTCTTTCTATTACCCCATCATTTATAAAAATAGATATAATATTGGAAAGATCACTGGCCACCGCCACCTGTATTTTGTTTTGATAAAATTCCGCTACTGCAGCCAAGGGATTTACGACCACCATATACTTTCTATCCAAATATTTGTTTAGATCTAGGACATTTGGCGTTACAACTATCTCCCCAACAGAAGTATTAATTGTTTTTCCAAAGAGATGTACAATTGCGGGTTGATCTTCTTCCTCTACAAATTCAAAGGAAGTATTAGATTTTATGGTAATAAAAAAATCTTCATCAGAACTATGGACAATTGAATCAGGTGCTATAAAACTTACATTAAATGGCGCGCTTTTATATAAATCCGAATGCTGGATATTTCCCAATGCAATTATCTTTTTATTCAAACCAAGCTGTTTAACCAATTGGATTAAATTAGATCTAGAATTTAAAACTTCAATTTCATCATCAACATTATTCCCACCACCTCCTAAAACATTCAAATCTCTAAATACATTAAGCTCTGAGGTAGTATTCTGGTCTTCCAAAATTTGTAATTTAGCCTGTATCGAATATTCTGGTGATGTATACCGAATTTTTAACATCCCAAGTAGTATTGAAATTATAGCCGAAATTACAAACCATTTCCAATTCTTTAAATATGGCTTAAGCCAATCTCTATAATTCATTTTGTTTTATAAAATATTAATTGTTGATTAAGCATTCATTAGTTAAGAAAAGAATTGCTCTCTAATTTCTTGTGATAAGAATTACTATGGATGTAATTAAAGTCGACGCAATAGATATGGCTATACTTGCCCTTTGATCTAAACTTGAAGCTGTAATACCGGATTTATTCGGTTCCACATATACTACATCGTTTTGTGTAAGGTAATACACCGGGGATTCTACCATTTTTTTAGTCGTTAGGTCAATCCGGGTATAAACCTTGGTACCGTTAAAATCACGAATCACCAATACATTATCCCGTACCCCTCGAATGGTTAAGTCACCGGCAAGTCCAAGTGCTTCCAAAACGCTAATTTGTTCCCCGTTCACAGGGTAAGTACCCGGTCTTGTTACTTCCCCCAAAACAGTAACTGTAAAATTGCTCAAACGTATATTTATAATCGGATCTTTCAAATACTCGGCAAGACGATTTCTTAAAAGCATTCTCAACTCTTCTGGAGAAAGTCCTTCAATTCTCAACTTGCCAATAACTGGAAAATCGATTTCTCCTGATTCATCTACCAAATAATCCACCTGTTGGGCCTGGAAACCTCCTTCAGCCGCCCCCCTAAAGAGATTAAACGGCACGCTTGCTTCCGGATTTAATGAAGAAACATGTATGGAAACCAAATCGTCTACCTTAAATTTTGCAATTGAGCGATTCTTATTTACCACGGTTTCAAAATCTCCAGTGTCCTGAAAATAGACCACTTCCTTTCTGGAGGCAC
>CAXBDO010000456.1:0-1661 GCA_963974165.1 uncultured Aequorivita sp. | reverse complement strand
AAGTGCCCAAACCCCTAACCACACAAGGTATGGGCGTAGATATGCTACCAGAGGAAATACGCAGCAGTAAAATATTAACCGGCAATGATTTGGGTATGCTTGGCAACGTAGAAAATTTCCCAAATAAAGAGGAAATTAATACCTTTATAAATGCTTCGGAAGAATTAAAGAATATAGTAAATTCTAACAATTCTGAAGCAATTCATACAAAAGCAAAAGAATATCTAGAACAGGGAAAGGTTGCGGAAGCTTGGAAAATTCTACTAAGTAACCGGTAGGCTCGCAATTTATAGCGTGCAACGAATAAAGAAAATAGATTAAAAAATTACAATAAAGAATAAACAATAAAAAGATGGAACTACAAGGAAAAATTAAAATGATAGATGAAACTAAAACCTACGGTAACAACGGTTTTAGGAAACGCGAGCTGGTAATTACTACCGAAGAGCAATATCCACAAACTATAATGATAGAATTTGTTCAGGATAAAACTGATTTATTGAATTCCTATAAAGTTGGACAGGACGTAAAAGTAAGCATTAACGTTCGTGGCCGCGAATGGGTAAATCCTCAGGGCGAAACCAAATATTTTAACAGCATTCAAGGATGGCGTGTTGAAAATCTTTCTGCAGCAGCGCCAAGCGGCGATATGCCCCCAATGCCACCCGCAGATGCCTTTGAGCCTGCAAACGATTTTAACGAAGAAGAACACGACGATCTTCCCTTTTAAATAAGGGCTGGAATTATTCCCATAATTCTAATTGCCTCGAAGAAATAACAATTTCTTCGAGGTTTTTTTATGTGAAAATTTTCACCAATTTTGATAGATGCATTATTTAACTGAACAGCTTTGGTTCCCTGAAACTTCTAAGGCTACCGCCGATGGCCTGCTGGCCATAGGAGGCGATCTTTCTTCAGCGCGCCTTTTGCTTGCTTATAATTCGGGGATTTTTCCTTGGTATGAAAGGGGTCAGCCAATTCTTTGGTGGAGCCCAGACCCTCGAATGGTTTTGTTTCCGGAAAAATTCAAGGTTTCAAAAAGCCTGCGGAAAACTTTAAAGAGTGAAAAATTCACAGTAACCTTCAACCAAAATTTTGCCGAGGTAATAAAAAGATGCGCCACAGTCCCGAGAAAAGGACAGGCCGGGACTTGGATTACCGAAGAGATGCAACAAGCCTATATCGATCTGCACAAAGCGGGACATGCATTTTCTATTGAAGTGTGGGAGAATGAAACTCTTGTTGGTGGACTATACGGAATTGATCTTCCGCATAAAAAAGTGTTTTGCGGCGAGAGCATGTTTAGCCTGGTAAGCGATGCCTCTAAAGTGGCGTTTTATCATCTTTCGGAATATGTAAAAACCAAAAATTATAAATTTATCGACTGCCAGATTTACAACGAGCATTTGGAAAGTCTAGGCGCGGAAGAAATAGAAAGGACTGAGTTTTTAAAAACATTGATGCTTTAAAATACATACTCTTGTACTTCGAATTTTGCAAGATTATATTTTCGCAAACCCCTTATTTTCTGAGCTAAAGCTTCATTTTGATACCGTTTCAAAAAATGAAAAATAAATTCAATTGTTAAATAATAGGGAATGGACAATATATTGCTAAATATTTAGTTTTTTTGCGCAACGAACAACGCGTGCCCATTAGTT
>CAXBDO010000455.1:0-1674 GCA_963974165.1 uncultured Aequorivita sp. | reverse complement strand
TTTGCAACTTCAAAATCTTGTAATGAAGGTTTTCCTTTTGGGCGGTTTTTCAACAGAATTATTTTGTTCATGGGTAAAATGTTTAATTAGCTACTACGGTTTCCTAAAGTTAAAACTAAAAATAGAACTGCCATAAAGCGTCGGCCTATTTATTAAAAGAATAACATACTTACATTTCTGAAAACATTAACGCACTTCGCCATTATACGCAATACCTTTGCTTTTCCCGTAACACAACAATTTGGATTCAATAAAAAATACTATTGCCACTACTTTAAAAGACCTATCGGACTACTTCCAAAGTACCGATTTTTCAAAAGCCATTTTATTGGGAATAGCTCTTACGCTGCCCATAATTGCGGGGGTAAAACTGGATGCGCTCCAAATAGGAATTACAATTACAGTTGGGGCTTTATTGGCTTCCCCCAGCGACATTAGCGGCAGTATTCGCAGTAAAATTAGCGGGATTCTTCTTGCAACTTTATTGGCAATGGCCGTAAGTTTAATAGGTGGATATTTACATCTTTCTCTCTGGCTGATCTTCCCTATTCTGGGGTTTATGATGTTTGCAATTTCATATTTTTCAATATATGGGTTTCGGGCATCGCTAATTAGTTTTTCCGGGCTTTTTGCTTTAGTACTCAGTTTTTCGAATGTAACGATTGGCATAGAACCTTATGAACGAATGTTATTGGTTGGTATTGGCGGACTTTGGTATGCATCTTTAGCGTTGCTATGGCATTTTATATTTCCAAAGGCGCCCACTGAATATTACCTTTCAAAAACCCTAAAACTAACGGCAGAATATCTACATACCCGGGGCGAATTGGTGGCTGAAACCAAAGATCGTTCTGAACTTTTGAAAAAGTTGTTGAATACCCAAGTTGAGCTTACAGCAATTCACGAAACCTTGCGCGAAATACTTATTGCTAGCAGAAAAGATTCTGGGAAAAGCGATTTTGGCGGTAAACGGCTACTCATTTTTGTGCAATTGGTAGATATACTGGAATTGGCGATGGCAAATCCGGTAAACTACACGAAAACCGATGCATTTTTTGAAAAGAAACCTGCGCAGCTGGCAGATTTTCAAGGTTTGCTCTTTGCAATGAGCAGCAGATTGAATGTTATTGCAGACAATATTTCTACACCAAAAAGACTTCGGAAGAATACGAAAATTGAAGAATTTCATCAAAAAATTAAAAATGATATTGCTACTTATTCAATAAATTCAGATGAATTGTTTGATGAAAATTTATTGCTCCTAAAAAACCTTTTTAAATATCAAAAAGACCAAATAAAGAAGATAGAAAAAATAGAATGGCTGCTCCATAACCCTGCGCAAAGGGAACTTTCACTTCTTAAAAAGGAAGATTCGCGTAGGTTTTTGACCAAACAGAATTACGATATTGAAACACTTTTTGAAAACTTCAATCTGCGGTCCCCTATTTTTAAACATTCGCTTCGGCTGGGGGTAATGACTATGGTTGGTTACGGCGTAGGGATGCTTTTTGCCGTACAAAATCCGTATTGGATACTACTTACTTTAATAGTAATAATGCGTCCCACTTTCGGGCTTACAAAAACGCGTTCAAAAGAAAGAACAATCGGTACATTGATTGGCGGGGCATTGGCGGTGGGCATCGTACTTCTTACCCAAAATACAACCGTTTATGG
>CAXBDO010000454.1:0-1684 GCA_963974165.1 uncultured Aequorivita sp. | reverse complement strand
AAAACAGTTAAGTTTAACTGTTGGGTTGGTGGAAGCGTTAGAGTTCCTAACTTATAAGAATGTACACCACAATAAATATGTTTAAAAGCGTGATGGCCCTGGTATTGGCCATCACGCTTTTTGCATGTGAAAGTAATTACCAAAACGTAAAAAAATTGAGCCTATCTGACGGCGCCCCAATTGCCGAAGGCAAGAATATCGATTTTAAATATACAGACGAAGGCAAATTAGTAACCAATCTAATTGCGAATAGGCTGTTGGATTATTCAAATCTGGAGTTTCCGTATAAGGAATTTCCCAATGGCATAGAAGTTAGATTCTGGGACGAGGATGGAAAAAAGAATACCGTTACGGCAGATTATGCCATTCAATTTGACAAAACCGGCCTCGTAGATTTGCGCAATAATGTGGTGGTTATTACCTCAGACAGCGTGGTCTTAAAATCTACCCAACTCTATTGGGACCAAAAAAATAAATGGGTCTTTACAGACCAGCCCTATCAAATTAAATTTAAGGACGGCTCCTACAATGAGGGCGCCGTTGGGTTTGACAGCAGTGAAGATTTCACTACCTTTCTATCCAGAAAAAATCAAGGAGTACAATTAGTAGACAAAACAAAAACCCAAAATGGTACATAAATTATATCGTTTTTTTGAATACGCATATTTAGTAATAGCAGCATTTTTTACCTATGAAGCAATTGTAAATTGGAATTCTGCCCCCAATAGATCGTACTTATTTATATTCTTTGTTGTTATTGCAATTTTAATGTTCTTCTTCAAAAGAAATTTTAGAAAAAGAATGGAAAAAAGAAACAATGATTCAAACTTTAAATAAGTTTCGCATTAAAACCATCTGCTCGAATCTTAAAATTCACACCTTTAATTTCTAAATGGATTATAGCGTAATAGTTATATTATCAATGCTTATTCTCTCAGCCTTTTTTTCGGGCATGGAGATTGCCTACGTTTCTTCAAATAAAATTCATATTGAAATTGAAAAGAAACAAAACACCTTTCTGGCAGGAGTTCTTAAGAAGATTACCAGCCGCCCCTCAAAATTTATAGCCACCATGCTTGTGGGCAATAATATTGCCTTGGTTATTTATGGGTTTTTTATGGGCGACTTATTAATGGAGCTCATTCCCTTAGCGGGATTTAGTGGCCTACTTGTACAAACTACCATTTCTACCCTTATAATTTTGCTTACCGCAGAATTTTTGCCCAAGGTTTTCTTTCAGATTTATGCCAACAGTTTGGTTAAGATTTTTGCCGTACCAGCCTACTTTTTTTATGTGCTTTTTTCGCTGATTTCTGAATTTGTAATTTGGATTTCCGATTTGGTGCTAAAATTAATTTTTAAGTCTGAAGGCGATACCGTACAACTTACCTTCAGTAAATTGGAGCTCGGCAATTACATTTCGGAACAAATGGATATTGCGGAAGCAAAGGAAGATATGGATTCGGAAATCCAGATTTTTCAAAATGCCTTGGATTTTTCCGAAGTAAAATCGCGCGAGGCCATGATTCCACGTACAGAAGTTGTTGCCGTAGATATTAATACCACACCTAAGGAACTGGCCAAGATTTTCACCGAAACCGGTCTTTCAAAAATCTTGGTATATAAGGTAAACATAGACGATATTCTAGGTTATGTTCACTCTTTCGAGCTTTTCAAAAAACCG
>CAXBDO010000453.1:0-1693 GCA_963974165.1 uncultured Aequorivita sp. | reverse complement strand
GGATGGCGCGAATAACTATTGGGCCCACTGGGCAAAAGCCCTAAATCTGAAACTACTTCATTAAAAAACGGAGTATCACTTTGGAATACACCAAATTTTTTATCGGCAACATGGGCTGTAGGTTTTTTGGGAAGCGACTCTTTGGGATATTTCATAAATGCGCCCAAGGTTGCAAAAGTTAGTCGAAGCCCGCCGGACACACCGTTTTTAGACTGGGTTAAAATTTTAAAGCCGTTCGCATTGCCTTCAAAAGCTACCAAATCTTGATATTCTTTGTCTGATAATTGCGATTTGAAACGCTTTCCTTTTCCATTTAAAAAATAATCGCCAATTGCTTTTTCTCCGCTATGGCCAAAAGGAGGGTTGCCAATATCGTGCGCCAAGGCTGCTGCGGCAACTATAGCTCCAAAATCGTTGAATTGATAGCCATGTACATTCTGCAAATGTGGATGTTTTTTAAGAATGGCTTTCCCTACGGTTCTTCCAAGCGAGCGGCCAACTACCGAAACTTCCAGACTATGGGTCAATCGAGTATGTACAAACGAAGTTTTGGACAGCGGAATAACCTGGGTTTTATCTTGCAAACTTCTAAAAGCCGACTAAAAAATTACCCGGTCATAATCTACTTCAAATCCGAGGCGGGTTTCATTTTCCTCTATGCGTAAACGTTTGTTTTTATCGCCCTGCTTCCGTAGTGAAAGCAATTGTTCCCATTGCATCATAAGTTATAGAATTTGGAAGGCAAGATACCATTTTCAGCAGGCAAAGCAAGCATTTTTTTTATAGCGCTTAACCTTCAGCTAACCCTATAATGACCAATTGGTAATAGCCAATTAACACCTTCTTTACATAAGCCCGGTTTCTTTGCAGCATAAAATTAATCGACAAAAATGAAAATCCTTTTTAAATTTATTTTCCTCTTAGTGGCATCAAATTGTCTTGCGCAACAGAGCGGCTCCATAACGGGAAAACTAACCGACAAGGAGTTCAATAATGAGCCCCTTCCCTTTGCCAACATTTATATTAAAGGCACTTCAAAAGGCGTAACTTCCGATATTGACGGTCTGTATGCCATTACTGATGTTTCCCCCGGCACCTATACCTTAGTATTTAGTTTTGTTGGGTATGAAACTGTAGAAATACCCAATATTACAGTTGTTGCAGAAAAAGCGACAACATTGGATGTTGTTATGGGTGCCAGTGCGGCGGCCCTAGAAGAAGTTGTAATAAAAACAACTATACGAAGGGGAGATGAAGCAGCTTTACTGATTGCACAAAAAAAAGCAGTGGCCATTAAGGAAAGTATAGGCGCAGAGCAATTATCAAAATTAGGAGTTTCAGACGCAGCCGGGGCAACAACCAAAATTTCGGGCATATCCAAAACCGATGGCAGCGGTGCTGTTTTTGTACGTGGGCTGGGCGATAGATATTTGTACACTACGCTTAACGGACTTCCAATTCCTTCAGATAATATTGAAAGAAAAAACATAAATCTCAACTTATTTTCAACCCGTTTAATTGAAAGTATAGGCGTTAGCAAAACCACTTCAGCCCATATTTCTGCAGACCAAGCTTCGGGAAATATCGATATTAACACCAAAGAACTTTCAGGCAGTAAGCTTTTATCCGTAAGCGCAAGTAGTTCAATTAATACGAATGTTATTAGTGATGGCGTATTCAACAATTTTAAGGC
>CAXBDO010000452.1:0-1701 GCA_963974165.1 uncultured Aequorivita sp. | reverse complement strand
TTTGCAACGGCTGGTTACGTAGCTTTTAAAACTTTGGATAAGCTTGACAAAAGTTCGGTTTCTGTGGAATACGGCCAATTTGATGCTTTTAGAACTGTTGGGCTTTTCAATTTGTTGGAAACCCAAAACAGCAATGCGTATGTTGCCGCATCGCTTAATTCATTCAACGGCCCGTTTGATTCGCCACAAAATTTCAACCGTTTTAATATGATGGCGAAATACAATCTGAATTTACCCGACAATCAAAAACTAAAACTTACCGCTTCGCATTTTCAAAGCAAGTGGGATGCCTCGGGACAAATTCCGCAACGATCCATTGATGATAATTTCATAAATCGTTTCGGTGCCATTGACGATACTGAAGGCGGAAATACCAGCCGTACAAATTTGCTTATAAGCCATTCAAAATTGCTTCCGGAAAATAAAAAGCTAGAAACACGCGCTTATTATACACATTATGATTTTGAGTTGTTTTCAAACTTTACGTTTTTTCTGGATGACCCTGTAAATGGCGATCAAATTGCACAACGTGCAGACAGAAATATTTTGGGTTTTCAAACCGAATTTTCAGATAAAATAAATAGTGAAGCATTCGATTTTAAATATACCGCCGGAGTTGGGGTTCGTTACGACGATGTGAATGATGTTGAACTTTCACACACCAAAAATCGCTATGAAATCTTGGATAGAATTGCTTTCGGAAATGTGGACCAAATAAACAGTTTTGCATTTTTAAATACAGAATTTGGTTTTGGAGATTTAAAAATAAATCCAGCCGTACGTTTGGATTATTTCAAATTTGATTACGAAAACAAATTGTCGCCAACCTATGATAACCGTAGCGAAACCAAAGTTTTTGCGAGTCCGAAATTGAACTTTATCTACAGCCCAAACCGCGATTTTCAATTGTTTCTGAAAACTGGAATTGGTTTCCATTCAAATGATACACGCGTGGTGGTTGCCAATAGTGGGGAAGATATTCTGCCCGCAGCTTACGGCGCAGATTTGGGCGGAATTTATAAACTGACAAATAATTTAATTTTCAATACAGCTTTTTGGACGTTGTTTTTAGAACAGGAATTTGTATACGTTGGTGATGCCGGAATTGTAGAACCAAGCGGAAAAACACGCAGATTGGGAGTTGATTTTGGGTTGCGTTACGAAGCTTTGAATTGGCTTTATTTTTATGGCGATGTGAATTATACCTATGCAAGAAGTACTGAAGAACCTAGCGGAATGGATTACATACCTCTTGCGCCAGATTTAACCTCAACAGGTGGAATTGCAGTGGAAAATATTTCAAATTTTTCGGGCGGACTTACCTATCGCTACTTAAAAGACAGAGCCGCAAACGAAGATAATAGCATTGTTGCGGAAGGATATTTAGTGACCGATTTCAACATAAATTATACGTTTCGAAATTTTGTATTTGGAATTGCAATTGAAAACCTTTTCGATACCGAATGGAACGAAACCCAGTTTGCAACCGAAAGCAGATTGTTTGACGAACCCGAATCTGTAGAAGAAATACACTTTACTCCAGGAACGCCGTTCTTCCTAAGAGGAAAGGTAACCGTTAATTTTTAACTAATGGGTTAATCGGCAATGTTCTTTTTGGTTAAATTGCACGCAGAATAACCAACTATGAACATTGCCATTTTATCGCGTGGGGAAGCGCTTTATTCCACCCAAAGTCTTTTA
>CAXBDO010000451.1:0-1719 GCA_963974165.1 uncultured Aequorivita sp. | reverse complement strand
ACCAATTTTAGGGCAATTGCTCCCACCTCCGCTGGTTCCATTAGATAATCCGCAAACCGTTGAAGGAATTGAATTGGGAAGAAAACTGTTTTTTGACCCCATCCTTTCTGGTGATGGCACCCAGGCCTGTGCCTCCTGCCACAAACCCAGCAATGCATTTACAGATACCAATAGGTTTTCAGTAGGTATAGATGGTATAGCCGGTATCCGGAATTCAATGCCCATTTTTAATATGGCTTGGAATAGGGATAATAAATTTTTCTGGGATGGCCGCGCCATGAGTATTGAAGCACAAGCTCTAGACCCTGTAACCAATCCGGTAGAAATGCACAATACTTGGGAAAATGCAGTTGGAAGTTTGCAAAACCACAGCCAATATCCCGAACTTTTCAATAAGGCATTCGGAACTACTACTATCACAAAAGAATTGACTGCCAAAGCCATTGCCCAATTTGAAAGAACCCTTATTGCAGCCAATTCGCCCTTTGATAAATATCTGTTGGGAGAAGGCACACTTACGCAGCAAGAATTGAATGGTTTTCAAATCTTCATGGACGAATCTCGTGGCGATTGTTTTCATTGCCACGGAAATGAAAACAGTCCGTTATGGACCGATAATATTTTCCACAATAATGGTCTTGATGCCATTATAACAGACAAAGGCTTGGGCAATGTAACTGGGGATCCCAATGACGACGGACTTTTTAAGTCGCCATCACTTCGCAATTTGGCATATACTGCGCCTTATATGCACGACGGCCGTTTCGCCACTTTAGATGAAGTAATAAACCATTACAGTGAAGGTCTTGTGTACTCTAGAACTATAGACCCATTAATGAAAGCCGTTTCCCGGGGCGGTGTACAATTATCGGAAGCCGAAAAGGCAGACTTAAAAGCATTCCTACTTACCCTATCCGATCCTTCCTTTATCAATAACCCAGATTTCCAAGATCCCAATTAAAATTAGGGCTATTTTCCGCCCAAACAGGGCACTAAAATCCTAGCTGTTAATTATTGTTTAAAACTATTGTCCCATAGTTTTAAAATCCCGCTTCGCTATGGTTAAAAGTACGAATTGATGTATATTTGCCCTCTAATTTAGAATTAATCTACATATGATTAAGATAAGTACAAATGCCAAAACCAAAATCGCGCAGTTGATGGCTGAAGAAGGCTTCAATATTGCGAATGATTTTGTGCGAGTAGGCGTTAAAAGTGGCGGCTGTTCGGGCTTGAGCTATGAATTGAAGTTCGACCATAGCTTAGGCTAAAACGACAAACTTTTTGAGGAAGATCAAGTAAAAATAGCAATAGACAAAAAAAGCTTTTTATATCTGGTAGGCACTACGCTAGAGTACAGTGGCGGCCTTAATGGAAAAGGATTCGTATTTAACAATCCAAATGCAAACCGCACCTGTGGTTGCGGGGAATCTTTTTCACTATAAAAATTTAATTGAAGATGAGTAAATATACTGAAGACGACTTAAAAAAAGAATTAGAGACCAAAGAGTACGAATACGGTTTTTATACAGATATAGAATCTGACACCTTCCCTATTGGGCTTAATGAAGATGTGGTTCGGGCCATTTCTATGAAAAAGGAAGAGCCAGAATGGATGACTGAATGGCGTTTGGAAGCTTTTAGATATTGGCAGGAAATGGAGGAACCAGATTGGGCCAATGTAAATTATGAGAAACCGAATTTCCAGAACATATCGTA
>CAXBDO010000450.1:0-1723 GCA_963974165.1 uncultured Aequorivita sp. | reverse complement strand
AACTAAAATTGGGATTTTCCGGATCGTCGCTCACATTTTTGTCCCATTCGCATTCGTCTTTTTCGTGTATAAATTGAAGTTGGCGCCAAAGTAAATTCTCAAACTCTACTTCGGTCTCAATTTCCATTTCGGGAAAAACCGCGATTAAAGATTCAAAGCTGTTGCTTGTAAAATCATAATTTTCCAGATATTCCTTAATATCTTCAATAATTAATGAAGCTGTTTTTTTGCTGCCCAGTTTTTCATAGGTCTTTAAGTTGTACTGGTCCATAGAGAAAACAGTATTGGCCATAATACAAGGGTGGTTTTGCTCGAGTATAAAAGACTTAAAATTGTCTTCTATATTTTGTTGATAATCTTCATAATTATCAAGCTTTTTCAGTGTCTTCATACTTTTTTATTTTGAAATTAAAACAAAATTGAAAAGTAGAATGCCGCTTTAGCGTTCTTTTAAATATTAATTATGGTTGAATTAACAACTTTGTTGGAATGAGTTAAAATTTATAGCGATTTAAGTTAGCAAAACATAATTCCATACATAATTGAATAGCTAATTGTTCTAAATATTTCTAGCGCCTCATCCAAAAACCATCAGTTAACGATAAGTTAACGGTTAAGATAATTGTGTTAACTTTTAATGCAAATAATACATTTACGCTATGCAATTGAAGTTTAAAGGTTTAGTCGCTATATCTATTTTTACCCTGATAGCCCTTATAGGTATACAGGGTTATCTTATTTACAATACCTACGAGCTAAAGCAGAAAACCTACACTTTTGATGCGCGCACGGCCATTGGCAAAGTCTATAACACCAAGGAAATGGATTCGCTTATGTGGCTTTACCGAACCGATTTTCTTGCTAATCTGGAAGTTGATGGTGAAACTCCTGAAGGCCAAACCCAATTAATGGAGGCACTTGAAAAGAAGACTGCTGAAATTAATCCCGCCTTTTTAAAAATGTACAATGAAGGCTTGGCCCAACAAGAGCAAAAATTTAATGTACGGTTTAAAAAAATTGTTACTTCTGTTGAATTGACAAATAAGTTAACAGGCAATACAGAAAAAATATATCCCAAAAACAATCAGGATACAATTATGCTGTTGGGAGAAAATTTTAGTACCAAAGATGGTTTGCTGATAAATAACAGTACTTGGACGGATAATTCCGGATCGTATGATTTGGTTTTTAAAGCCAGTATTTATATGAATATAGACGGGTGGGATAGTGTAATGCTAAAGGAATTATCGGGCCTTCTTATAATTTCTAGCTTATTGTTTCTTTTCGTAGTGGGGCTGCTTTATTATTCCATTCAAAATTTGATGAAGCAAAAAAGAGTGGCCGAAATTAAAACAGATTTTATAAACAACATTACCCACGAACTTAAAACCCCACTTTCAACCCTTTCTTTGGCTACAAAAACATTGACCAGCCAACACGCCTTGGGCAATAAGGAAATTGCAGATGGGGCAGTCGAAATTATTGATAGGCAAAATACGCGGCTTCAAAAATTGATAGATCAAGTGCTTCAAAGCAGTTTGGGATACCAAGAAATCCAGCTTTCAAAAGAAACCTTTAATGGCAGCATTTTTATTAATGAATTATTGGACGATTACCTTCTATCAATTCCTTCCCCAGAAATAAAACTAAATAGAAATATAGACAGTACGGGTATAGCGATGGAGGCCGATAAATTCTATTTAAGCACGGCCGTAATAAATTT
>CAXBDO010000449.1:0-1732 GCA_963974165.1 uncultured Aequorivita sp. | reverse complement strand
TTTATCAGAAAAAAAAGATGCATTCACAACTTTTCGCAATTATAGATGTAGAAACTACCGGCGGGGGAATTGCCGGCAATCGTATTACCGAAATCTGTATTGCCCTTCTTAGAAATGGGGAAGTGATAGATAAGTACACAACTCTCATTAATCCGGAGCGCGATATTCCACACCACATTACCGCCCTTACCGGAATTGAAAATGAAATGGTAGCAACGGCTCCGCGATTCTTTGAAGTTGCCGAAAAGGTTGAGGAATTTACCAAAGACGCCATATTTGTAGCCCACAATGTTAGTTTCGATTACAATGTAATCCGTGGCGAATATAGATTGCTGGGGCAACATTACAGCCGTAAAAAATTGTGTACCGTTAGGCTTTCACGCAAGTTGATTCCGGGAATGCTGTCTTACAGTCTTGGTAGACTTTGCACTACCATTAACATTCCGCACCTCAACCGCCACCGCGCTGAAGGCGATGTAGATGCAACCGTAATCCTTTTCCAACGATTGCTTTCGTTAGATGAAGATTTCAGCGTAATTAATTCGTTTTTAAATCCGCGTTCAAAACAGGCCACACTCCCACCCCATCTTCCTGCAGAGCAGATTGAGGAACTGCCCGTAGAGGCCGGAATTTATCTTTTTAAAGACCAAAAACACAAAGTAATTTATGCAGGAAAGGCAAAGAATATTAAAAAGAGGGTGCTCTCCCATTTCTACGACAAAAAATCGAAGGAATATCATTTAGGCCAGGAAACTCACTTTATAGATTACGAACTTACGGGCAATGAATTAGTAGCGCTTCTGGTTGAATCTGAACACATTAGAAAGCACTACCCAAAATTTAATCGCGCCCAGAAGTGGCCAGCCACAACCTATCAAATAATTAGTTATGTAAATCAGCGCGGTATTACCCAGCTTGCATTGGGAAAAACAAAGACGCTGCACGATTCGGTGGGTACTTTTTACAACCGTGCCGAAGCTATGGAAAAGCTTGAGGAAATTTGCGAAACATTTAAATTATGTCCGCGGTTTTGTACCCTTCAGAGCAATTCTGAAAAATGTTCGCATTACCGAATAAAAAATTGTGAAGGTATTTGTGAAGATATTGAAAGTGTGGAAGATTACAATTTAAAAGTTCAGGCAGCCATTCATTCCTTAGAAGAAAATAAACCGTCGTTTGCCATTCAGGGCAAGGGCCGAACACAGGATGAAATTGCGTTTGCCTTAGTTGCCGAAGGGCAATACAAAGGTTTTGGGTTTTTTGACAGAAGCGAAGCTATTTGCAATGTTGAAGATTACGAACCTTTTTTGAAATTGCAGCAAGCCAGTTATCACACCCACGCGATAATTAGAAGTTATTTAAAAAAGAATGGGGAACGCAATGTGGTGCATTTTGAAAAACCCACAAAGCTTATAAATCACCGTATCAAGAAAATGACTAAAGCTTTGAAAAAATCAGAAGTAGAGAATGTATTTAGTCATTGGAATTTGGGATAGGTAATCTAGATGCATGGGTCTAGAATCAAGAGTCAAGAGTCAAGAATCAAGATGCAAGAGTCTAGATTAAAACTACGCTTTTAACTTCGAATATAATATTTCGTCAAAACTGGTAATTACTTTATCGGCCTTGCTGTAATCTTGGTTTACAGAATGCGGACTTTTAAAGCCTACACAATAGATTTCGGCAGCTTTAGCGGCGGCAATTCCATTTGTGGAATCTTCAATAACCATAC
>CAXBDO010000448.1:0-1745 GCA_963974165.1 uncultured Aequorivita sp. | reverse complement strand
TAGTTGCCCTAAAATTTAAATTGTTCGTAAATAATAAATAGTCCCCAATGATTTTGAAGCATAACCTACTTGCACTTTTTGCAATTTTCTGTATTTCTACCTTTTCTTTTTCACAAACAAATACTGCCGCAATTAGCGTCGATAAAAACATTGATTTTGTTCGAGTGTATGAACAAGTAGTGCGCGAAGGGTACGGTACTCCGTTTATTTACGAAAAATTGGCGACAGCCTATTACTTTAAAAGCGAATACGAGAAAGCAGTTTCTTGGTTCCAAAAATTGTATTCAGAAAAGCATATTACAGATCCTCAACTTGCCTACCAATACAGCCAAGCGCTGAAAGCGGTGGCTTTTGCTTCTTCAAAAAATCCGGAGAAAGTTGTTTTAATGAAATAATTACACCTCGTGGTAGCGGAAACAGTCTATTATATGGTCGTTTACCATCCCCGTAGCCTGCATATGTGCATAAATTACGGTACTGCCAACAAATTTAAATCCCCGTTTTTTCAAATCTTTACTTAAGGCATCACTTTCGGCGGAAGTTGGTGGCACATCTTTATGGGTTTTCCACGCATTTTTAATGGGTTCGTTATTTACAAAGCCCCACATATAATTGCTGAAACTGCCAAATTCCTTTTGAAGTTCCATAAATAACTTGGCATTGGTTACGGCGGCATGCACTTTCAGTTTATTGCGGATTATTCCTGCATCCTGAAGCAAGGCGTCAATTTTTTCCTGATTGTATTGTGCTATTTTTTTATAGTCAAAATTATCAAAAGCCTTTCTGAAATTTTCCCGTTTCCGAAGAATTGTAATCCAACTTAAACCTGCTTGAAAGGTTTCCAAAATAAGAAATTCAAATAAAGTCTTATCGTCCTTAACGGGTACTCCCCATTCCTCATCGTGGTATTTTATATACAGTGGATCTGTACCGCACCAACTACAACGTACTTTTTCTGAAATCATATATATTATTTATTGAAGAATATTGAGTGGTACAACAGCACTATCTTTAGTTAGCGTTGCCCGGGAAAGTTGAATGTTATGGTGCCTAATTGTTTGTTTCTAGATGCATCTGTATTAAAACGTGCCTGTTTTGAATATTCCAGCGCCGCATCTATCAAGCATTCATTTGCGGTAGTTGAGGCGGTTTTGTTGTAGGTGTTTTTTAAAACCTTGCCCAAATTATCAACTTCCACATTTATAACTACTTTTCCGGAGCCATAGCAGGTATAAACTGGATTGGGAAGGTCTATATCCTTTCTATCCCTTAATTGATAGCTAATGGTAGTATTTCTATTTCCACCTTTTACAACAGCTACTTCGTCGCTGGCGCTTTCGCTGTTAGAGAATTTTTTCTTCTTTTTTTCCTCGGGTTTAGTAATAACCGAGGTGCCAACTCCATTTTCGCTCTTTGAATTTTCCAAGGCTTCATTCATTTCCTGCAATTTGCCCTCGGTAGTTTCCGTAATTTCTTCATCTTCATTTTCTACGGAAGAAATAAATTTTTCTGCCTGATTATAGGCTCGATTGGTTTCAATCTTAATTTTTTCGGGAGTCATTTCAGCAATGGCGAGATCTTCGGGCAGCATTTCCTCTTCGGCCATAACCACGTCATAGCTTTCTTCATTGGGCTCAACCTGCTCTTTGGAAAGTTTAACGCTATACAGAAATAGCACTAAGCAACCCGAAAGGAGGGAGGTTATTAAGAAGGCTCTATATGAATAATTGAAATTCATCATTACA
>CAXBDO010000447.1:0-1758 GCA_963974165.1 uncultured Aequorivita sp. | reverse complement strand
TTTGATCTTTAACGACGTAAAAGTGCCAAAAGAAAATAGAATTGGCGAAGATGGTTTCGGGTTTAAGTTCGCAATGAAAACCCTTGCCGGTGGCCGTATTGGTATTGCCGCACAAGCATTGGGAATTGCCGCTGGCGCCTACGATCTTGCCCGCGAATATTCAAAAGTGCGCAAAGCCTTCGGCACGGAGATTTGCAACCACCAAGCTATCGCCTTTAAATTGGCCGATATGCATACAAGTATCGAGGCAGCCCGATTATTGGTAATGAAAGCAGCTTGGGATAAAGACCAAGGCAACAATTACGATATGAGTGGCGCTATGGCGAAATTATATGCCAGCCAAGTTGCGATGGACGTTTCAGTAGAAGCGGTTCAGGTACACGGCGGAAATGGTTTTGTAAAGGAATACCACGTAGAGCGTTTTATGCGCGATGCAAAAATTACACAGATTTACGAAGGGACTTCAGAAATACAAAAGATTGTAATTTCTAGAGGACTTTTAAAAGATTAATATTTAAAATGTCTCCCCGAGCGCAATCGAAGGGTCAACATTAAATTCAAAATAAGTAATTATCAAACCCGTCCTTATGTGACGGGTTTTTTTATAGGAAGAAATTCCACACCAGCCCGAAGCGCAATACGGCATCCTTATATGGATATCCAGGTGCTGAAAAATGATTGTTGCTAGTGTTGAATAACGATGTAAGATTCTCGTAAATGAAAAAGATTCGCGTCTGTCTAATTTTTCCGCTTAAGAAAATATCTACCAACGGATAGCCGCCTAGCTCCTGATTGTTTTGCACATAAAACTCAGCCAAAACTGGGTCGTACGCATTCATATTATACTTTGTAAAATATTTGAAGGTTACCCCCGTCTGCATAAACAAGGCGCGCTTAAACAAATGATCTTCAAAATATAGGGTGTTGCGGGTAATAAGCTGAGGCACGTTAAATACCTCTTCTCCACTTAAAAGCTGTTGGTACATTACTGTATTTTCCAACCCAAATTTTCCATATTTAAATTCCTTTTCGGCTTTTATTTTTAGATAATCCACCCTTTCCGAAGCTTGTAAAGGCGAGGGTGTGCTATCGTTTTCCTTAATACCGAAGTACGCATAATCATCTATCCCCGTGTAGCTCACCGAAGCATTGCCAAAATTTTTGGTGTTTATTTCAAACTTTAACTCTTGAGTTTTTACATTGTTAAGCTCGGTTTTCCAATTGTAATTTTGGTAATCGCTTTGGTACAATAAAAAGTTGAAATTTGGCGCCACGGAATGTACGGTTATAGAAGCCTTGGCATTGTATTCTTCATTAAGATCATAAGAAGCCTCACCTTGCAGATAATTGCCATCAAAATCGCCCGCTACGTTAACTGCACCCTTCCCCGAAAGTTTAAAGCCGCGATATTCCTTTTCATAGCCTGCGCCGGCTTCAATAATATTTCCCTTAATTCTATTCGGAATTCGTTTTTCATCCAGAATAAGAACAGAATCATAACCATAATTAAAATCGTTATACCCCGCCCAGGCAGTAATTTTCCCAATTAGGGAATTATCAAAATCTGCGTATCCCTTAACATTGAAATCTTCCAATTTCGTTTTGGTGAACAGGTTCGCCGTTTCGTACGAAGGTCCAAAACCACTGAAAGGCGCCGTTTGGTTATACCTAAAAAATTTATCCTCGTAGCTTAAAACATTTCCCAAGCGCAATACGGAATAACCGGTACTATCCCGCTGGCCAAGCAGTTCATAATAA
>CAXBDO010000446.1:0-1759 GCA_963974165.1 uncultured Aequorivita sp. | reverse complement strand
TGTTAACGCATTGCAAGTGAAATTCAGTTATGCCATAACCTGTCATAAATCGCAAGGTGGCCAATGGAATACGGTATTTGTTGAACAGCCCTATTTGCCGAATGGTATTGACAGGGAATACCTTCGTTGGCTTTACACAGCAATTACTCGGGCACGCGAAAAACTGTATTTAATTGGTTTTAAGGATGAATTATTTGAGGAATAACAGTTATATGTAAATGAAAAAGGTTTGAAAACCTATATATTATTTTTAAATATATTCTCGCTATCTTTCACTTGAAGACCTAAATTTAGTTCACTAATAAATTCCTTTTAGAAACCAGAAAAAGCTTTCTAAAAACACACATCACCAATATAATCTTCTTATTTTTGAAATCATTTTTAAAAACTTCAACTTGAAAATAATAGCAATGATTCCCGCGCGTTACGGCGCCTCTCGATTCCCCGGAAAATTAATGCAGGACCTTGGCGGAAAGCCGGTAATTGTTAGAACCTATGAAGCTGCAAAGGCAACAAATCTATTTGATGAAGTTTATGTAGTTACGGACAGCGATATTATTTTCGAGGAAATAGAGGCCCATGGTGGCAAAGCCATTATGAGCCAAAAGGAACACGATTGTGGCAGCGACCGTATTGCCGAAGCGGTAGAAAATATGGACGTTGATATTGTGGTGAATGTTCAGGGCGATGAACCCTTTACCAGCCGCGAGGGATTGGAAAAAGTTTTGGCCGTATTTAATGAGCCCGACGCCCATAAAATAGATTTGGCATCCTTAATGACCGAAATCCACGACTGGAAAGAAATTAGCGATCCAAATTGCGTAAAGGTTATTGTAGACAAGGATAATTTTGCGCTTTACTTTTCGCGTTCGCCCATACCTTATCCACGCGATAAAAATGTGGCATTACAATATTACAAGCATAAAGGAATCTACGCTTTTAGAAAGCAGGCAATAATGGATTTTTACCGTTTACCAATGCGCTCTTTGGAAGCTGTGGAAAAGATTGAGTGCATTCGGTATTTAGAGTACGGCAAAAACATTAAAATGGCTGTTTCAAATACTACTGGAGTTGAAATTGATACGCCGGAAGACCTTGCTAGGGCTAATAAGATGCTCATGGACAAGGAAAAACAAACGGTAAACAATAAGTTTAGAAACTTCCCAATGGTCCCAAAAGTTGTTTTTGGGGAAGGGTGTTTTGATCAATTGGGTACCATACTTACTACACATAAAAAGGAGAAAGCTCCATTTATATTTCTTGTTGATGATGTTTTTGAAGAGAATAAGGAATTTTTAGACAGAATAAATCTTCGATTTAATGATAAACTTATTTTCGTTTCAACAGAAGAAGAACCCAAAACCACTCAAGTAGATGATTTGGTAAAAAATATAAAGGCAGAATTTACCTATCTGCCATCAGGAATAGTTGGTATTGGTGGGGGTTCAGTATTAGATTTGGCAAAGGCCGTTTCTATAATGTTAACCAATAAAGGCAGCGCGGCAAATTTCCAGGGATGGGATTTAGTAAAACAGAAAGCTGTCTACCACGTGGGTATTCCGACAATTTCAGGAACAGGGGCCGAAGTTTCCCGAACTACGGTGCTCACCGGACCCGTACGTAAATTAGGCATTAATAGCGATTATACGCCTTTCGACCAAGTTATTCTAGATCCGGAGCTAACCGTTGGTGTTCCAAAAAATCAGTGGTTTTATACAGGGATGGATTGCTTTATCCATTGTGTTGAATCTTTGAACGG
>CAXBDO010000445.1:0-1767 GCA_963974165.1 uncultured Aequorivita sp. | reverse complement strand
CGTCGTGTACCAAAGTGGCGGTATGTATTAGTTCAATAACGGAAGCCCCGCGATAGGTGCGTTCATTTACCTCGCCATTATTGGTCATTTTCGCTATTAGGAAAACAAACATAGGGCGCATCTGCTTGCCCTTTCTGTTTACCACATAATGGGTTATTTTATTGAGCAGCGATACTTTTGAAGACATAGAAGCGGAGAACTTTTTTTCAAAAAGCTCCATTTCTTTTTCAATGGGAAGTTTGATGCGGGCAACTATCTTCATAAAGGCTCAAAGATAGTTAAATTTGAATGACGGTTTTAGTCAAGCTTGAAGGATAAAAGCAACTGGCTTAAAAACATTGAAAGTTTTAAATAAATTTCAGTGAAATGGCGACAATCCTAAATGCCAATGCGCCACATACAAAGGGAGGGCTTACTGTTTGTTTGCCAGTTGGCCACAGGCAGCATCAATATCCTTACCTCTACTTCTTCTTACAGTTACGGGTATTCTATCGTGTTCCAATGCCTGAATATAATCGTCTATTATAGTAGAAGAAGCTTGCTGAAATTGGCCGTCGTCTATTGGGTTATATTCAATAATATTTACTTTGCATGGTACGTATTTACAGAACTTAACCAAAGCTTCAATATCTGCCCATTTATCGTTTATGCCATTCCAAACAATATATTCATAGGTAATTTTTCGGTTGGTTTTGCAGTACCAGTATTCCAAAGATTCGCGAAGATCTGGCAAGGTGAAATTTTTCGCAAAAGGCATAATTTGTTCCCTTGTTTCCTGAATAGCGGAATGCAGGGAAACCGCAAGATGGAATTTTACTTCATCATCTGCCAATTTCTTTATCATTTTTGGCACGCCCGAAGTAGAAACCGTAATCCTTTTTGGAGACATGCCCAAACCTTCATCTGAAGTAATTTTTTCTATAGATTCCAATACGTTCTTATAGTTCATAAGCGGCTCGCCCATTCCCATAAAAACAATGTTTGAAAGTGGCTTATCGTGATATAGTCGGCTTTCCCTATCTATAGCAACCACTTGGTCATAAATTTCGTCTGGATTTAAATTCCGCATTCTTTTCAGTTTTGCGGTAGCGCAGAATTTACAATCCAAACTACAACCAACTTGTGAAGAAACACAGGCCGTGGTGCGTTTTTTTGTGGGAATTAAAACAGATTCAACCACAAAATCGTCGTGCAGTTTTACGGCATTTTTAATGGTACCGTCATTACTTCTCTGAATCTGGTCAACCTTTATGTGGTTAATCACGAAATTTTCATCCAAATGCGCACGGGTTTCCTTTGATAGATTGGTCATATCATCAAAGCTGTGGGTGCCTTTGCTCCATAGCCATTCGTAAACCTGCGTTCCTCGAAAAGCCTTGTCGCCAATGCTTTCGAAAAAATTTCGAAGTTCTTCTTTAGAAAGTGCCCGTATATCTCTTTTTCCTGAAATCATCGTGCAAAATTACTGTATTTAAAAGTAAAATGCCCCTTTCCTATAAAGAATAGAGGCAATTTAGCGATATAGAATTAAGGACTATTTTTGAATTATAATTTTTTTGGTAACCGAATCTTTACTGTCTTCATCTACTAAATACAGAAAATAAACCCCATCTGAAAGGTTAGCCACATCTATGGTATTCATAGTATTTGAAAGTGAGCCCGCATGGATACGCTGCCCCACTGCATTTAAAAACTGGAAGGACAGATTGGGGTATCTGTTATTCATTACCGTAATGGTACAGCTTGCCGGATTGGGGTATATTTTTA
>CAXBDO010000444.1:0-1773 GCA_963974165.1 uncultured Aequorivita sp. | reverse complement strand
CGGCAAGATCAAAAGCGCTGCGAATTAGTTTTTTATCTTCTTTAGTAAGGGTTCTATAGCTAATCTTCAGCAGCTGTTTGTACTGCTTGGCGAGTTCTTTTTTCTCTTCTTCTAAGGCGGCTTCTGTCATAAACTAAAAGTACTGAAAGGAAATTTAATTGGCAAGAAATTATATGAAAGGGATGTGCAGTTTCCTTAAATTTAATTCAGATTTTAAAACAGTAGAAATTATTGAATGTAATATTCGAAATTTACGAGGAATTTGACCTATTTCGGAAAGTACTGAAAGGTAGAAAACTGAGATTCTGTTTTATGGGAAATATGTTTTTATCGACGAGAATGGTTACTAATTCACCTTTGTGAAATAGAGATCGGTTATATCGTTTAAATATAATTGTCCGTCATCATTGATAGAAAATTCGGTGGTTTCAACATCGCCATCAAAATCTAACTTTAAAACGTTATTGGTTATAGTCCAATTGAAGGTAAGCGCACTTGAAATACCTTGGTTTTCATTTCCTTCGCGCTGCATTCTAATACCGCTATTATTGGAATTGAAAATTAGCTTATATTCAAACTCATTGCTATAATCACTTCTTCGCCATTCTCCCACCAATTCTTTTGAAGTGTCGGCGCTTTTAGGATCATCATTACAGGCCAAAACTGTAAAGGTTATTAAAAATAGGAAAGTTGCTTTAAGCGCATTAATTGTGTTGAAAGCTGGTTTTTTTTGAAGTGTCTCGATTTTCATACAGTAGTCCGAAATAAAGATGGAGATTAAAGGTCCATTCTATTTAATGTAAATATAATCAAATGGCTGTTTCCCAATTACTATTTTAACTTTTTTGCCAGTGTGAAGATAGTGAACTTCAGATTAAAATTAGAAAAAGAGAAGCATTCATTTATCTGGCCGAAAGACTTTTAAAGATTTTTTCTTGGCTTAAAATTCCAATTTTTGTCCATTAATCAGGACTCTATAAGCACTGTTCGAATTTAACAGCTAATCAAAATAATTAATTGGTAGCAAAAAGTAACTGCTTTATAATTTCGCCAAAAGTTTAGCTGAAACTTTATAGTTTGCGGAATATGAAAGGCCGGGTTGGCCCAGTTTAAGGGTTAAAAATGCTTTTTTATACCACTTTGGGTCTGTTGCTTTCTTTTTAAAATCGTCGTGTGCAAATGTTTCTCGCAATTCGTTATTTTGCCAGGCTTCTATTTTATAAACGCCAATTCCGTAATGCTCTACACGTTCCAATACAACTTCAAAATCGGCTTCTGAAAATAAATGGACGGTTTCATTATCGTCACCCTCATTTAAGTTTTTTAATCCGGTGAATACTTTATTTTCTAAAAATTCTGATTGTTCCATAGTTTTTTAAAATGAATTGGGTTGTAGTTACAAATTAGATTAGTGTGCAAACGTAATTGAAAATCAGCTTCGAAAGGCAATAGCTTTTTGAATTAAAATATAGGAATTGGCTTATCTCAAAACAATTTTCTTTGTAGCCACAGTTTTTCCATTCATAAATACGCCGTAATAAATTCCCGATTGTACAAATGTCAAATCCAAAAGATTGGTGTTGCCTTTAAGGAATGTTGCATATACTTCTTTTCCTAAAACATTGTATAGGGTAAATTCTATATCGGCTTCCGAAGATGCATTTAAGTTGATTGATATTTTTCCATTTGAGGGATTAGGATAAATAACAATATTTTCAGTAAAAAGGTTTTCCGAAACTCCCAACTGTTCGCGGGCAACAGCGAAGTGCAAGG
>CAXBDO010000443.1:0-1778 GCA_963974165.1 uncultured Aequorivita sp. | reverse complement strand
AATTCCGTCATAGGTACTGGTACCACGCCCAATTTCATCGAGCAGGATTAAACTTCGTTCCGAAAGATTATTTAGAATACTTGCGGTCTCATTCATCTCCACCATAAAAGTTGATTCGCCCATAGAAATATTATCGCTAGCCCCTACCCTGGTAAATATCTTGTCTACACAGCCCATCCTCACGGCCTTTGCAGGAACAAAACTGCCCATTTGCGCCAATAGTACTATTAATGCCGTTTGCCGAAGAATAGCAGATTTACCGCTCATGTTCGGCCCCGTAATCATAATTATTTGCTGGTTATCGCGATCTAAAAAAACATCGTTAGCAATGTAAGGCGAATCTGGAGGAAGCTGTTTTTCAATTACCGGATGGCGACCCTCCTTTATATCTAGATCAAAACTATCATCCAACAACGGTCGCGTATAGTTTGCCTCCTTTGCCTGGGTGGCGAAAGAACTCAAACAATCCAATTGCGCTATTAAAGCCGCATTTTGTTGCACCGACCCAATGTACTGAAGCATCCATTCAACAAGTTTTGTGAAAATTTCCTGCTCCAGCGCCAATATCTTTTCTTCGGCGCCGAGGATTTTAGTTTCGTATTCTTTTAGTTCCTCTGTAATATACCGTTCTGCACTTACCAGCGTCTGCTTTCTAATCCATTCTGCCGGCACTTTGTCTTTATGCGTGTTTCGAACTTCTATAAAATATCCAAATACATTGTTGGAGGCTATTTTAAGGGAAGAAATGCCGGTTCGCTTGGTTTCGCGTTCCAACATTTCATCTAAATATTCCTTCCCATTGGCTGAAATATTTCGAAGCGCATCCAACTGTTCGGAAAAGCCTTCTGCAATTGAATTTCCTTTTAAAATATTTACAGGGGCTTCTTCAAAAAGGGTTTCCTTAATTTTATTCCGAAGCAATTCGCAGTCGTGCAACTGTTCGCCTATAATTTTCAGCGATTCATTTTTTGAATTCAGCGCCAAGGCTTTAATGGGCACAACAGCTTCCAATGAATTTTTAAGTTGTATAACCTCGCGCGGATTAACCTTTGCCGTAGCCACTTTTGAAATAAGCCGTTCCAAATCGCCAATGCGTTTGGTGAACTGCTGGATTTTTTCCAATGTCGCCTGATTATCGAGCAAAAAACTAACCACCTCGTGGCGGCGCATAATTTTCTCCGCATTTTTAAGCGGCAATGCCATCCAGCGCTTTAAAAGCCTCCCGCCCATAGGCGAAATAGTTTTATCTATAACATCCAAAAGCGTTACGGCATTTGGCTGGTTGGAATGGTATAATTCTAAATTTCGAATTGTAAATCTGTCCATCCACACATATTCGTCTTCTGCTATTCTAGACAAGCGCGAAATATGCTGCAATTTGGTATGCCTAGTCTCACTTAGATAGTGAAGGGCGGCGCCAGCGGCAATGATACCATCTTCCAGATGGTCTACCCCAAACCCTTTTAAATTTTTTACATCGAAATGTTTTGTGAGGGTTTCAAAGGCATAATCGTTTTGAAAAATCCAATCCTCGAGGTGGAAAACGTGGTATTCTTTCCCGAAAGTTTCATTGAAAACCTTACGCTTCTGTTTTGAGAAAAGCACTTCGGAAGGATTAAAGTTTTGAAGCAATTTATCTACATATTCCGCAGAACCTTCAGAAACCAAGAATTCGCCAGTTGAAACATCCAAGAAAGAGATTCCAATATTTGTAGCTGTGGCCGATCCTTTTGAAGCGCCAAAATGCACGGCGGCCAAAAAATTATTCGACTTCGATT
>CAXBDO010000442.1:0-1804 GCA_963974165.1 uncultured Aequorivita sp. | reverse complement strand
CCGATGCCGCCATTTATACCAAAGATGAAACCGGACAGGTGTATATAGTGCACGAAGGTGTAGAAATGTGGTGCGATCAAGCTTTTGTGTATTTAAAAAGCAACTTCGTAAAAGCTTATGGCGATGTCCGTATTTCGCAGGGCGATACCGTTTCAATGAAAAGCAAATACGCCGAATACAATGGCAACACCCAATTTGCCTTCGCCAGTGGCGATGTTGTTTTAACCGAGCCCAAAACTACCCTTAAAACCGATACGCTATATTTCGACAGAATAAAGCAACAAGCGTATTACAGAACCGGCGGTACGGTACAGGACACTTCCAGTGTACTTACCAGCCGCACCGGAAGGTATTTTGCGGAATCTAAAAAATACCAGTTTTTGCAAAATGTAAAAATTGTAAATCCAAAATATACCGTAAACAGCAACCAACTCGATTTTTATTCCGAAACTGGATCTGCCTATCTTTACGGTCCATCTACCATTGTTAGCGAAACCAGTACGGTTTATTGTGAACGTGGGTTTTACGATACTCGTGGCGATACGGGATATTTCGTGAAAAATTCAAAAGTAGATTACGAGAATCGAACCTTATATGGCGATAGTATTTATTTCGATCGAAATAAAAGCTTTGCTTCTGCCACCAATAATATTCGGGTTTTAGACACTATCAATAAAAGTGTAATTCGTGGGCATTATGCCGAAGTTTACCGTGAAAAGGATTCAGTCTTTATTACAAAACGTGCCGTGGCCATAACCGTCCGCGATGGCGATTCTATCTATGTACACGCAGATACATTGCGGGTTACGGGAAAACCGGACAATAGAATTCTTAGAGGCTTTTATCGCGCCCGACTTTTTAAGCCCGGCAAGCCCGGCGACGACCCCACCAGCGGTAAATGCGATTCTATTTATGTAAATGAAAAGCGCGGTATTACCAAATTGCTGCGTTACCCCGTACTATGGAGCGGCGAAAACCAAATGATGGGCGATACCATTCATTTGCTTTCAGATACCATTACGGACAAATTAGACACCCTCAAAGTATTTAACAACGCTTTTCTGGTCCAAAAAGACAGCATGGGTTACAACCAAGTGAAAGGCGAACGGCTAATTGGCCTTTTCACTAACAATGAATTGGATACCGTAAACATTAATAAAAATGCACAGGTATTATATTATTCCCGAAATGATAAAGATGAATTAGTGGGAATAAATATTACAGTCTCCAGTTCAATCCAAATGTATTTGGAGGATCAACAAATTACCGGCATTCGTTTTATTAAGAAAGCAGACGGTAAGGTCTATCCAACTTCCATGCTGCCGGAAAGTGCGCGACTGTTGCCCGGTTTTAAATGGCGGGGTGATGAACGCCTTTTTTCGGTTGAAGATCTATTTAAAGGAAAACCGGCTCCGAAACTGCCCAAAATCACAGGGATTCCCTTGCCCAAAGATGAAGGCGAATTTTTTGAGGACATTCCTGAAGCGCAATTACAACTGCCCACAGAATCTAAACTAAGTCCGAAAGATTTTCAAAATCGCCCCACCGACCCAAAACCCGAAACTTTGGAAAGTGAAGCGAAACGGGATTCCATTCAGCAGAAAGTAAAGGATTCTATACCAAACAATAATCAATAATGTCTGGTCGAGCGCAGTCGAGGCTTCATCCGCAGTTCTCGACTGCGCTCGAACGGACACCGTATAATGAAAAACGATTTTTTTAAATATCAAGCCCAAACAACTCCGCACCCTTTGGCGCTAGAAATTTCGCACGCCAAAGGCAGTTATGTTTATGACACTGCCGG
>CAXBDO010000441.1:0-1812 GCA_963974165.1 uncultured Aequorivita sp. | reverse complement strand
CACCTCTTTGCCCTGCACTATTACAAATCGATAATTTTTGTTGTTGTCGTAATCAAATACCGATAGCGGTTGGGTGATTTTATCCTTAAATTTTATAGGAAACCCATTTGCATCCTTACCATTGCTATCCAAAATATAAAAGGCGTCTTTGGTTGCGAAGGCTATTTTTTTGCCGCCGGCAATTTCAACTTCCTGGACATTCCCTAAAATAGGGGCTCCCAGATTTTTGCTCCAAAGAATTTTTCCGCCTTCCGAGATAAAATAAAATTTGTTTGCAATATCCTGTGCCACAACATTATTACTGCCGTTCTTTCCTTCAACAATTTGTGGATTTCCCAATAGGGCAGCGTCTAATTTTAAATTGAATTTTTCTGAAACTCCGCCTGAAATACTCTTGGCTACTGCACCAGATTCCTTGATGCTAAGGGTTACGTGGGCAAAATTTCTGTCGAAACTAAATTGAAGGGCCGCCAACGGAAATTTTTCAAATGAAATATTTTTAATGGCGGCACTGCTTTTTGAATTGAAGAATCCCGCTATATTTTCCGAGAATTCGCCTTGCATTTTATAGATCAGTAATGAACAAGCCGTGCTGAGGTCTTTGGCGGTATTTTCGAAAAACGCCGTATTTTTTAAGGTGGCGTTGTTTTGATAGGTGCTTATTAAATATTCGGCGGTGCTTTCATTTTCGGTAAAGACGAAAAAGTTTTCAAGCTGGAACACATAATTGGCCTCGGTTGCTTCTATTAAAGGCGAAAAAGTAGTTTTGAATAATTGCGGGTCACTAAAACTGCTAATTTCAACTTCGCGAAACATTGTTTCTGAAGTAAGATATTTTGCAAGAGCATCATTTGTTAAAGAGGCATCAATGCTTTTTACAAAGAGTGCGGTTTCATTTTTAAGTTGAATACTGCCCACCTCGCTAACCGAACCAAAAATACCCGTTGTTTTAGCCGTATCCTTATCGCCTCTATAAACACGTAGATTTTTTTGGAATACTTCCGCATCGTTAAAAGTAAAACTTAATGCACCCAAAGCGTCTGTAGGCACCAAGGCTGCCAGGTCGTTTTGTTGGGGCACTTGCTCTTTAAAAACATTCAATAATTGGGGAACAGTGTCTGTTGCAAGCGTAATGCCGGTAGCGGTAAGTGATTCGGGCGCTAGGGCAACATCCAACGCACTCCACGAGGTAAAATGAATTTTGGTTGAATCATTTATCGTTGTCTTTTCGCCTCGTAGTAAGGCCGTTAAACCATTGGAGGAAGGCAGGTTGAATACTTTTTTGAATGTTGCATCCCTTTCGGTCTTTCTGTTTATAACATCAAGCAGAATTTGTTGCGAAGAGGAAAGTACAAAAACACTGTCTATAATTGCGGCATACCCCACTTCATTGTCTATTGCAATGCGCTGGAAAGATGAATCGTCAATAGTTAGGGTTTCAATCGTTTTATTTTTAATGGAATCGGTCTGAAAAAGATTTTTGGTGTGCTTCACAATAAATGTATATGCCGAAACCGAATCGTTCAGTTTATTAATACACAGTAAACTCTGTGAACTCGGGTGCAGATTTTTAAGTAGCGATTTCTTTTCGGTGAAAAATGAGTAGGGCGCGGTTTTTTCAAACTTTGAAATTAGCGAACTGGCATCAAGTTCTGCCTGCAGATTTTCCAAATTGGAAATTTTGAAAACCACACTTGCATTTTCAGGAACAAAGTCCATTAAAGTGCCGGTTTTTGGCGGTGTATTATCGCAGCCTACAAAAAATCCCAAAAGAATTACAGTGAAAAGCAAAAGCGTAATAGGTTTCCCTTG
>CAXBDO010000440.1:0-1822 GCA_963974165.1 uncultured Aequorivita sp. | reverse complement strand
TGTTTCGGGAGAAGGGAAGAATATGGTGGAGAGCGGTGCCGTGCAGAATGTTGTAACCTTTGCAGATGAAATTATAGTAGATCTGAAACTTTCCACACCAGTCCTTCATATTAAAAAACGCGCTGAAGCAGATATTATAAAAACCATCCACGAGAAAGTAGATGCCAATGCAAAAGTGCAGGTTAATATAAAAGTTGAAGCTCCCGCCAAACCTCAAAATCCGAACCTTATAAAAGGAAAACCCATTACGGGAATCCAAAATATTGTTGCCGTTGCCTCTGGGAAAGGTGGCGTGGGAAAATCTACGGTAACAGCAAATTTGGCGGTTACTCTTTCAAAAATGGGCTTTAAGGTGGGTATTTTAGATGCCGATATTTATGGTCCTTCCATTCCAATTATGTTCGATATGGCAATGGAAAAACCACTGTCCATCAATGTAGATGGTAAAAGTAAGATGAAGCCTGTTGAAAATTATGGCATTAAAATTCTTTCCATCGGCTTTTTCACCCAACCGGACCAAGCTGTTATCTGGCGTGGCCCAATGGCTGCAAAAGCACTAAACCAGCTAATTTTTGATGCCGCTTGGGGCGAACTGGATTTTATGTTGATCGACCTTCCACCGGGTACTGGAGATATTCATTTAAGTATCATGCAATCCTTGCCAATTACCGGCGCGGTTGTAGTAAGTACGCCTCAAAATGTAGCTCTTGCCGATGCAAGAAAAGGGGTGGCAATGTTCCGTCAGGAAAATATTGATGTTCCCGTTTTGGGGATTATCGAAAACATGGCCTATTTTTCACCAGAAGAATTGCCGGAAAATAAATACTATATCTTTGGAAAAGAAGGTGCAAAACATTTAGCCGAAGATTTGGAAGTTCCTTTTTTAGGTGAAATTCCGCTTGTTCAAAGTATCCGCGAAGCCGGTGATGCGGGTAGACCAGCCGCCTTACAAATTGCAACCCAGACCGAAGAGGCTTTTGAGGCAATTACACGTAATGTGGTAGAGGAAACTGTACGCCGAAATGAGAACCTTCCGCCTACCGAAGCAATAAAAATTACAACAATGGCAGGTTGCAGCGCCGTAAAAAAATAATATGACAACCCAAGAACTTACAATAAAAGTAGAGGAGGCGCTCCAAGAAATTAGACCGTTTTTGCAAAATGATGGCGGAGATATTTCGCTCGTTTCCATTGAAGATGGAAGAGTGGTCAATGTTCAGTTACAGGGTGCCTGCGTGGGTTGCTCCGTAAACCAAATGACGCTTAAGAGCGGGGTAGAAATGACCATTAAAAAATATGCGCCCCAAATTGAAAAAGTTGTAAGTGTTGCCCAATAAAACAACCATCATTTAACTGTGCCAATTTCTAAATTATTTTTAAACTTAATTAAGAGATAGTCTTTCATGATAAAAGCAGATATTCTCATTATCGGTGCGGGTCCAACTGGCCTTTTTGCTGTTTTTGAGGCAGGATTATTAAAACTGAAATGTCACCTTATTGATGCACTTCCGCAAGCTGGCGGACAGTGTACAGAAATATATCCAAAGAAACCTATTTACGATATTCCTGGGTTCCCAGAAGTTTTGGCGGGCGATTTGGTGCGGAATTTAATGAAGCAGATTGAACCATTTCAACCTGGTTTTACCTTAGGGGAACGCGCAAATACTATCGAAAAATTAGACGATGGCACCTTCATTGTAACTACAGATAAAGGTACAAAACATCAGGCCCCAATAGTTGCCATAGCTGGAGGCTTGGGTAGCTTCGAGCCGCGCAAACCCCCCATTAATGATCTTGCGAAGTTTGAGGATATGGGCGTTGA
>CAXBDO010000439.1:0-1825 GCA_963974165.1 uncultured Aequorivita sp. | reverse complement strand
GGTGGCAAAATAAACCACACCGGTAAATGGATCTATAGATATATCCTGAACTGTATTGGATGGCAAAGGCGAATTATCTTTTGTAAAGCGAAGCAAAGTTTCCTGCCCATTGGGAGAAAGATAAAAAACACCCGAAGAAGTAGTAGCTATCCATTTATTATTAGAGCCGTCCACTTCTATATCGGTAATGGTCTGTTCAAAAAGAAGTTCCTGGGGCACACCATTTTCAAGAATAATTATAGCCTGCGATTCCGGATTAGCGCCTTCCTGGAAAAAACTACCGGGACTATAAAGTACCCGCAATCCTTTTAAGGTTCCTATCCACAATCTGTTTTGGGCATCGAAGGCAATAGTTCTAACCGCTGCCGATGGCAAATTTCCGTGGCCCAATTCTTCACCAATTTTATTAAGCTGGTTGGTAGTGGGGTTATATCCAATTAGGCCGTTACTATAACTGCCCATAAATACATAATTTTCTCGGCTTATAGCAAGCTGCGTTAAGGCAAGCTCGCCGGTAACCGTTATAATACTCGAGATATCTACTTTTTGAAATTGCCCGCCGGGCGTTAGTTTTATTAAACCTTCCTTCGCTTTGGTCTGCGCGAACCATAGATTTCCTTGGCGATCGAATTCAGAACCATAGATTCGGATGCCTGCATCGGCAGTACCGCCTTGTGGCAACGGAATAAACACCTTATCTAGAGGGCTATTTGTTTCATTATAAAGAATAGTAGGGGTATCGTCTACAATTTTTAAAAGACCTTTTTCAAAAGAACTCATATAGACTTCATTGGGCGCAGTGGGGTTTATAGTTACATTCACCAAATCTGTAGGCTCCCCACCAGTTTCCCTATTTAATTCTTCATAAGGAATATTCGTCCAAAGCGTATCTTTTAAAACACTTATTCCATAACGCGAGAGCGGGTATGGGTTGTAATCTTTATCTACTTCTCCAAAACTAACCCAAAGTTGTCCGGGAGAAGCATCAATTGCATACGGGCTATTTCGTTCCGGTCCGTTGGGCAATATTTGGGTGGCCTGCAAGCTGCCAAAGGGAACGATCAATAGCCCGTCTTCCTTTGTTCCTATAAAAAATTTATCGTCGAAACCGTAGCCTGACAGCAAGTCCAAATTAAAATCCAGCACATTTGTAACTTCGCCTTCTTCAATAAACCCTTGCGAATAGGCTTGAATGGAATTACTAGTTGTAATAGTTAAAAGATCATCTGCGAATCTAAATTTTAAAACGTCTGAAGAAAAATTCTTTACAACCGTGGTAACCCCTGCCGACGTAAATCTAAAAACGGTATTTGAAAGGTTTGCGGCATAGAGCTCATTCCCCAATCTATCGGCAGCCTTAAAGCCGCCATTGATAATGGTAGTCCAATTTTGATAATCAATTAGGTTTTGACTGGATGCCAATGCTTTTCTTATGCCATTTCCATCTACACAAGATGCATAAATATAATCGTTGTAAATAGCTGTTTGGCTGACTTTTATTTGGCTTCCGGAATTTCCGATCAAATATGTATCGCCAAACTCCAAGCGTTCCAAATCATAAACAGAAATACCATAATTTGTAGCTACATAAACCACATTCCCAAACTCGTTAGAATGATTGATCCGCTTATTGGTTGACGGAATAGTTGCTTTATCAATAATATCAACAATGGTTAGAACATTTTCATCATTATCAAAAACGATTTCAATCAGTCCGTTTTCGTACCCTATCATCAACAATTCAAAGACTTCACTATAATAAATGGTTGATATGTTTTCTCCAGACAACCCATTAATAGTAGTAAGCTCTTTAATGTCATTGGTT
>CAXBDO010000438.1:0-1826 GCA_963974165.1 uncultured Aequorivita sp. | reverse complement strand
AGGCGTATTTCTTGGCTATTTCCGGGGTATTATCGCTGCTAAAGGAATCGATTACAATAATTTCATCGGCAAAACGAACCGAAAAAAGTGCATCTTCCAAATACGCTTCTTCGTTAAATGTGGGAATGATAACAGTTAGTTTCGCCATTAGCGCAAAATTAGTAAATAACTTTATCTTTGGGGCTTATAGCAACTTTCAGTTTATGGCAAATACTTGCAGAATTTGTAACAATAGCGAAGCAAACAAAACCTTTAATGCAAAGGAAATGATGTACGGCCTACGCGAAACTTTTGAATATTTTCAATGCGAAAATTGCGGTTGTTTGCAGATTTCTGAATTTCCGGAAAATTTGGCTAAATATTACCCAGGCAATTATTACAGTTTTAATAGTTACGACGGCAAGAAGTTTAAAGGATTTAAGGGCGCTATTAAAAAGAAACAATATGAAGCTGCCGCTCTGGGCGGAAAGGTTTACAAATCTACTTTCGGAAAAATTCTAGGGAAAAAGGAATACGCCATTTTTAAAGGTCTGAATATTACCAAAGACACGCGCCTTCTTGATGTAGGTTGCGGCAACGGCCGAAATTTTCTGTATCCTCTGGCAGAAGTTGGCTTTAAAAAGGTTGTAGGCTGCGATCCTTTTTTACAGGAAACAATTGAATATAAAAATGGGCTCACAATTAAAAAAAGCAGCATTTATGAAATTGAGGATACATTTGATGTTATAACCTACCATCACGCTTTTGAGCATCTGCCAGACCCTTTGGAAAGTTTACAGAAAGCTTATAATTTGTTGGCCCCAGGTGGGGTTTGCATTCTCCGTATTCCTACCGTGTCATCATTTGCGTGGGAGCATTATGGAGTAGATTGGGTGCAACTGGATGCGCCGCGACATTTCTTCTTACATTCCAAAAAAAGCATGCAATTATTGGCCGATAAAGCTAATTTCGATTTATATAAAATAGAATACGACTCTACCCATTTTCAATTTAGCGGAAGTGAAAAATATAGAAAGGACATTCCACTTTCAGCGCCAAAATTCAAAGGATTTAAAAATTCCCTGAAACGAAAAATGGATAATTTTAAATACGAGCAAAAAGCCCATTGTCTCAACAAAGAGAATCGGGGAGACCAAGCTGCTTTTTATTTACGCAAGAAATAACTTTACCTTTGTGAACTTATGACTGCAATTGACACTTCCGTAATTATAAGTACCTACAATTCCTGCGAATGGCTAGAAAAAGTGCTTTATGGCTATAACAATCAAACCTACAGACAGTTTGAGGTTGTAATTGCAGATGATGGCTCTAATGACGAGACCCGGCAGTTGCTGAAGCGTATGGAGGAGGAGGTGTTCTTCCCAATTGTACATGTTTGGCATGAAGATAAAGGTTTCCAAAAATCGCAGATCCTCAATAAGGCAATCCTTCAGTGCAGTTCAGAATATATTATAATGAGCGATGGCGACTGTATTCCGCGAAAGGATTTTGTGGAGCAGCACGTAAAATATAGGGAGGAGGGATATTTTCTTTCGGGCGGCTATTTTATGCTTCCGCTGGATATCTCAAAAAGAATTACAAAGGAAGATATCTATACCGAAAAATGCTTCGATGTAACATGGCTAAAAAATAATGGCCTGCAGCCTTCCTTTAAAAATAACAAGCTTTATGCGGGACCGCTAAAAGCCTTTCTTCTAAATAGATTTACCCCTACAAATGCAAGCTGGAACGGCCATAACGCTTCAGGTTGGAAAAAAGATATCGTGGCCGTAAATGGTCTGGATGAGCGTATGCAATACGGTGGGCAGGACCGCGAACTTGGCGAG
>CAXBDO010000437.1:0-1834 GCA_963974165.1 uncultured Aequorivita sp. | reverse complement strand
ATCGGAAATGCAAGCAACAATATATTCCACTTGGGCAGTTTCAAGTTCATAGAAAAGGGGTAGCCTAATTAAGTTTTCTGAATATCTATCTGCGTTAAGGAGAGGTTCCGTTTTACCGTATAATTCTTCATAAAAAGAACTTTTATGAAGCGACAGGTAATGGAATACGGCATGTATACCCTTTTCCTTTAAAAAGGCAATCAACCCATCGCGTTGCTCTCCATTCTCGGTAACCACATAGAACATGTGGGCGTTATTGGTGGCAAATTCGGGGATGGAGGGAAGAGTAACTTTTCCAAATTTCTGAAGATTTTGAAGCCCATCGAAATACGTATTCCACAGTATTTTTCGCTTAGCCTGTATTGTTTTAAGATTTTCAAGCTGTGCATATAAAAATGCCGCAATTATATCTGATGGCAAAAATGACGATCCTGTATCTACCCATCCATATTTATCTACTTCACCTTTAAAAAAAGCTGAGCGGTTGGTACCTTTTTCCCAAATAATCTCAGACCGGTCCAAAAATTTCTTATCGTTAATGGTCAACAACCCGCCTTCACCAGAGATAATATTTTTGGTTTCGTGGAAAGAGAAAGCCCCTAAATGGCCAATGCCACCTAAAGGCTTTTGTTTGTAATACGAGTCTATACCTTGGGCCGCATCTTCTATTACATACAGATTATGGCGCTTTGCAATATCCATAACAATGTCCATATCTGTAGCAACTCCGGCATAATGCACAACTACAATGGCTTTGGTTTTCGGGGTAATGGCCGTTTCAATTTTCTGCTCGTCCATGCCTGGATGATCTGTCCTGCTATCTACAAAGACTATTTTAGCGCCCTCACGCACAAATGCCAGGGCAGAGGTAACAAATGTATAAGAAGGTGCAATTATTTCGTCTCCGGGCTTTAAATCGATTAAGAGCGCAGCCATTTCCAGCGCATCGGTACAGGAAGTTGTTAAAAGCGTTTTCCTGAAACCAAACTTTTCCTCAAAAAATTGCTGGCATTTTTTTGTGAAAATGCCATTTCCAGAAATTTTACCCGAGGTTACGGCTTCTGAAATATATTGAAGTTCGTTTCCGGAAAGAAATGGTTTGTTGAAAGGTATCATAGATTCCAGTAGTGATAAATATTTGTGATAGATTTTATCTTAAAATCGCATTTTTTATAAAGCCCAACGGCAGCTTGGTTTTCCATTTGGGTAACAACCTCAACACTTTTAAAATTGTGCGCTGAGGCTTTATTTATGGCCGCTTCAATTAAGTGCGAGCCAATACCTTTGCCCCGAGCTTTGCTGCTTACGGCCACAAGCCCGATATTTGCCGTAGTATCTGTTTTTTTATTTAAGGATGCGAATCCTAGAATATCGTTGCCTTCTAAATATACAATTATTTCGAAAGCTTGGTTTTTAACCACCAAATTTTCGATCCATTGAAGATACATTCTTTTGAATTCACCATTTTGAAAATTTTCATCTTGGTTAAATCTGGAATACAGCCCACTTTCCAAAGAAAGTTGTTTTAATTGTTCATAGCCATTTTCAGAAAATTTGAAAGAGCTAATGCCAATATGGGAATTTCTACTTTCTAAATTGTCCAGGCTATGTTCAAGCACTACCTTTTCATCCATTAATTTTAGGGGTGCATAATTCAGCTTTTCCTCAGAAAAAACATATACTAACTTAAATGCTTCACTTGCTTTTTCGAATGCTTCCCAGGTGAAGGTTGAAGTATTGGAAAGTTCAAGTTTGCCTACCTCATAGCCAAAAAAATCACTATCCCAATTTACCTTTTCTACAAGCATTTATGTTTTACATTATTGATTAAGCA
>CAXBDO010000436.1:0-1837 GCA_963974165.1 uncultured Aequorivita sp. | reverse complement strand
TGTACGATAAATTTGCGGTTCGTATTATTTATAAAAGTTCTCCAGAAAATGAGAAATTCTTCGCCTGGAAAATTTATTCTATAGTAACCGATCATTTTAGACCCAATCCCATCCGCTTGCGCGATTGGATTTCTTCCCCTAAATCAACAGGTTATGAAGCCCTCCATATTACCGTTATGGGCCCGAAAGGAAGATGGGTTGAAGTGCAGATACGCAGCGACCGGATGAATGAGATTGCTGAAAAAGGGTTTGCCGCCCACTATAAATATAAAAATAACGAGAAAGACGACGGTGGTCTAGAAAATTGGTTAAACAAACTTCAGGACACCTTAGAGAATTCTGAAATAAGTGCCGTAGATTTTGTGGAGGAATTCAAACTAAACCTGTACGCCAAAGAAATTTTCGTCTTTACGCCTAAAGGAGATTTGTATTCGCTGCCAAAAGGAGCTACAGGCCTAGATTTTGCCTTTCATATACATACCGAAATAGGGATGCACACCCGAGGCACCAAGGTGAACGGAAAATTGGTGCCTCTAAGCCACGAACTAAAAAGTGGCGATCAAGTAGAAGTTATTACATCTGAAAACGCCAAGCCTACCGCCAACTGGCTGAACTATGCCACCACCGGCCGTGCCAGATCTAAAATAAAATCGTCATTAAAAGACGAAAAGAAACAACTTGCCGAGGAAGGAAAAATAATTCTGGGCAGAAAACTAAAATCCTTAAAACTTAATTTAGACGAGAGCACTCTAAACCAATTGGTTGTTTTCTTTAAGGTGAAGACGAGTCTAGATTTATACTATCGTGTAGGGGCGGGAATAATCGACAACCCCAAGTTAAAGGAATTTGCAGCTTCGCGAAGCAATGCCTTTATCAGTTTCTTCAAAAACAGGATTCGCAAACCAGATAAGCCGGAAGATGTAAACAAAGAAGAAATTACCGAGAAATTTGATCAACTTGTCTTTGGAAAAAATGAGGATAAGCTGGATTATAAAATGGCCAACTGCTGTAACCCTATTCCGGGCGACGATGTTTTTGGATTTGTAACTGTAAACGAAGGCATTAAAGTCCATAAATCCAATTGCCCAAATGCGCTACAATTACAAAGCAATTACAGCTACCGCATTATGCCCGCAAAATGGATAGATTCTACCCAACGCGAGTTTAAGGCTGATCTTACAATTAGCGGTATAGATACTATAGGATTGGTAAATGAAGTAACAAAAGTAATTTCCAACAACCTTCATATAGACATGAAAAGCGTCCATTTTGATAGTAACGACGGCGTTTTCACTGGTAAAATCGTAGTGGTTGTAAAAAACAAGACTATTCTCAATAATTTGGTCGATAACATTAAGAAAATCAACGGAATTGATAAGGTTACCCGTGTTTAATATCAATTATGAATTAACTTCAATATAATTCCCATTTAATTCAATTTTAGAATTGACACCTTTTGGCGCCCAACTATTTTAGAATATTTCTTTTTCTTTCTTTTCAACAAGGGTACATTTAAAATTTGAGTAACTTTGCCAACTTAATTATGAGCTCAAAAACAGATATAACCAATCAGGCCATTGTAAAGAACGTTTTCACCGGTTTTCTTGAGGAAAAAGGACACCGTAAAACGCCGGAACGCTATGCCATTCTTCAAGAAATTTATGATCACGACGACCATTTTGACATTGAGTCGTTGTACATAAATATGAAGAATAAAAATTACCGCGTAAGCCGTGCTACCCTTTATAATACCATAGAATTGCTTTTGGAATGTGGTTTGGTACGGAAACATCAGTTTGGCCAAAACCAAGCGCATTACGAAAAATCGTATTTTGAC
>CAXBDO010000435.1:0-1855 GCA_963974165.1 uncultured Aequorivita sp. | reverse complement strand
AACCCCAAAGGTTTTTAAAACCTTTGGGGTTTGATATTCTCAAAGCGAAGCGTTCTCACGTCTCACCGCTCCCGTCTATTTACCCACATTTTGAAGAACCGCAATCCTTGCAGGTCAAACAACCTTCTTGGTAGATAAGTGAAGTACTATTGCAGTTTTCACATTTTTGCTTTCTAGCTTCGGTTCCGTCTGCAACGTAACGTTTTAGTGCACGAGCAACACCATTTTTCCAAGTGTTAATGCTTTCGGTATCCAACTGTAGGCTATTGATTAATTCTACGGCCTTTTCAATTGGCATCCCGTGGCGAAGAGTACTGGAAATCAATTTTGCATAGTTCCAGAATTCTGGGTTGAATTTATGCGAAAGCCCTTCAATAGTTGTTTTATAACCTCTTTTGTTCTTGTATTGAAAATCGTAACGCGAACTTCCATCCTCGTTTCGGTTTTTAATAATATAGCCTTCATTCACCCAACGCGGAATCATAATTCCATCTTCATCATCGGCAAAACCGGTGAAGATTTCATATGGCTTTTCGTCTATCAACCCAATAAAGGCAATCCATTTGTCTTTGCTGTTTTGGAAACGAACCACGTCTGCTTCCAAAATTTCTGGACGCTTAGTTGGGAAAGCCGTAAGTTTTTCAATTTCTTCAACTTTCTTTTCCTCATTCGAAATTAACACTCCAGAACGTGACCCATCGCGATAAACTGTAACTCCTTTACAACCGGCTTGCCAAGCTTCCAGATACAATTTGCCAACCAATTCTTCAGTAGCATCGTGCGGCAAATTGATGGTAACCGAAATGGAATGATCTACCCATTTCTGTACAGCCCCCTGCATACGCACTTTGCTCAACCAATCTACGTCGTTTGAAGTTGCTTTGTAATAAGGAGATTTCTTAACAATTTTATTCAGTTCTTCCTGGCTGTAATTTTTGTCGGTGGCAAAACCGTTCACTTCCATCCATTGCTTAAAACGGTGGTGGAATACTACATATTCTTCCCAGCTGTCGCCCACTTCATCTACAAAATCTACACGTACATTTTTATCATTCGGGTTTACTTTTCTTCTTCGCTTGTAAACGGGCATAAATACCGGCTCAATACCAGAGCTGGTTTGCGTCATTAAACTAGTGGTTCCGGTAGGGGCAATGGTAAGCAAAGCAATGTTACGTCGTCCGTATTCCAACATATCGTAATACAACTTTTCATCCTCATCTTTGAGGCGAAGAATGAACGGATTGTTTTTCTCCCTTTCGCTGTCAAATATTTTAAAAGCGCCTCTATCCTTTGCAGCATAAACGGAAGCTCGATACGCTTCCAATGCAAGTATTTTGTGGATTTCTACAGAAAAATCTGTGCCTTCCTGTGTGCCGTATTTTATTCCCAATGCTGCAAGCATATCTCCTTCAGCTGTGATGCCAATTCCGGTTCTACGACCTTCTTCAGCTTTTCTTTGAATGTTTAGCCATAGGTTTTTTTCAACAGCTTTTACTTCTTCAGTCTGTGGATCGGCATCAATTTTTGCAATGATGGCATCTACTTTTTCAAGTTCCAAATCGATAATATCGTCCATTATTCTTTGGGCAATACCTATGTGTTTCTTGAAAAGTTCAAAATTGAAGGAAGCGTTTGCGGTGAAGGGCTCTTCAACATATGAAAATAAGTTGATTGCCAACAAACGGCAAGAATCGTATGGGCAAAGCGGAATTTCTCCACAAGGATTTGTAGAAACTGTTTTGTAGCCCAGATCTGCGTAGCAATCTGGAACAGACTCCTTAATAATAGTATCCCAAAACAGAATACCTGGCTCGGCAGATTTCCAAGCATTGTGTACTATTTTTTTCCAGAGTTT
>CAXBDO010000434.1:0-1866 GCA_963974165.1 uncultured Aequorivita sp. | reverse complement strand
ACAGGATTCCTAGATAAAGGTTTCACCCTTGCCGGAGATATCCTTACCGATCCTGAATTTAAAGATGCCTACTTATATTCACTTAGCGAATATTACAGTACCATCAAAGATGTGGGTAAACAGGAATTCCTTGTTAATTATGACGATAACGATGGGCCTAATCCAGACTTCGCGTTATTTTACGATTTTGATGTTTCCCTGACAATTGTAGAAGCTGGCAAGTATAAACTGGCGGGCAATCTTTTTTTAAATAATCCTAGCGGGGTGCTTTTTTTTCAGAGAATAGCCAGCGCCGTCATCGAGCTTAATGGCGTTCGTCTAGGCGAATGGCGCAATAGAGATGTATTTGAAAAGTTCTTTTTTTTAGACCTTAATTTTATAGTGCCTGCCGGAACGAGTAATGCAACATTACGGTTTCGAGCGTTGGCAGCTAATTACAGGGTAATTGGTGAAACCCGGGTGTATGATGCACCTTTTTTAGATACCACAGTTTCACAGCTCGCAAAGTTTAATCCAGATGGATCCTTGCAGCCAACATTAATTTTACCTACAAATATAGATTTAACCGCTTGCGTACCAGATATCACCTTCGGAGATCTGTACACGGCCGTAAAAAATTGGAAAAATTATGGTGTTGATATTTCGGGTACTGTGGTAACCATCAATAAGGTTAAAAACCTATTGGGAAAAGGTGAAGTGAAAGATCTTTCACAGCGTGAAGTTTTGGAGCCAGAGCGTACCTTCAACCAAGGCAAAACGTTTGAACTGAAATTTACCGAAATTCAAAGTAAAGATTATGAATTTCCATCCTTGTATATAGATAGAAGCGGAACGAGCCAACAGCCCTACGTAAAAAAAGAAGGTACTGAAGAAATTATAATTGATGCAGTACCATTGCCGTTAAAAACTGAAAACGGATATCGCACGGCGCACGGATTTTTAGACGATAGCCAAAAGCTACAGCTTGTATTATACAAAGGTTTAATTGGCGATCGCAATGTTTGTAAAGATGCGGCCGCATTGCTTATTCCTAATATTTACGAGAGCGATTACAAAGAGTGGCTAGATTTTCTGTTAAAAACAATGGGCTATCTATGGACGTTCAATGATTACGATATCAATGTGCGCACCCTGCGTGATAAAACCACAGTTTTCGCCTACGGGATTTATCACGTAGTAGTAAGGCTCTCTAAAAAGAATCTGGGCGCAGATGATGTTTTGCAAACCGAAATCGAGACTTATTCACTTGAATAATTTATCGATGATAAAGACTTTCTCATTTACTTCGCTCTCTACAATGTGCACATAGATCATTGTTTGTTTAATGCTGCTATGGCCTAAAAGACTTTGCAGTGAAACAACATCGCCTCCAGCTCTTAAAAAGTTGGTGGCAAATGTATGACGGCCAACGTGGAATGAAATTTTCTTCGAAATTCCACAAGTATTTGCAATCACTTTTATTTGACGGTTCATATAAATAGGATCCTTCTTTTCCAAAAAAAGCGCGTCGCAATGTGTTAGCAGTGTTCGCGTAGATGCGTTAATATTACGGCGCTGCATCCGGTTCTTTTTCATTTCAAAAAATTCAAAAAAACCTTCATCAAATTGGTTTCGGTGAATAGAAAGCACTTCGGAAATTCGGAGTCCGGTAAAGCAGGAAAAAAGGAAGTAGCCCAATACCAAACGGTTTTGATCGTTTATAAAGCTGCTTCTGTAATATTCAAAAAGCCTATTTACTTCTGAAGGTTTCAAATCTGTTCGGTTGCCGGTTGTGCTCCCTACTTTTATTTCATCTACTTCAATTGGCAAAAGGATACCGTGTTTTTTGGCGGCGTTCAAAAACTTTTTAAGCGTGGCAATATTACT
>CAXBDO010000433.1:0-1874 GCA_963974165.1 uncultured Aequorivita sp. | reverse complement strand
CTATTAAGACAACTTCGGTGTCTTCAATAGCTTCAATATAACTTTCGGAAGTGTCGTTAAAGTAAACACTGCTTCTATCTACAATAAACCAATTTTCGGGCGCAAACTGTATTACGTGCTCTTTTCCATCTTCTTCCAACATAAAAGAACGCAATAGGCCTTTTTCCACAAAAAAGGAATGTTGGCACAAATCTCCCTTTTTCAAAACTATACTTCCTTTTTCGAATTTAGAACGTTTTAAATCGGACGCCATATTTAAAGCATCCGTTTCGGTCAATCCTGCGGTATTAGTTAAATAGGAAGAAAATAATGGGGGTTCAAAATTGTTGTTTTCAGAGCTCATAACCAATATTATTTCTGGGCAATTTAAAATTACAGTTTTCAACTTAAAACAGAGGCTGGTTTCAAAAATAAACTTGTGGCACTTTCTTTGATTTCTGAAAAAGAGAACACTAAACCATTTTCAATTATGAGAAATTCAAGCACACCTTCCGGTAAATACTGGTAGCACTGCAGATATTGCCTTTCTACTTTTAATTTTCTTTTTGGTTACTTCAATGATTCCAACGATAAAGGAATAGCCAGAGATCTTCCTCAACCCTGTCCGCCCGGTGCAGATTGCAATATTCCCCTTAAAAAAAATAATATTTTCAGTATTAGTGTAAATGAAGAGGGAGAAATAATGGCCAATAAAAACCAGATTGCTATAGGCGAATTAAAGGAAATGCTGAAAAACTTTATCGATAATGGCGGCGATAATTCGTGTAACTATTGTGACGGTGAAAAAAATGCTGAAGCCTCAGACAATCCTAGAAAAGCATCGATAGCCTTATCTATCCATCGCGAGGCGCCTTACCAGAGTTTTATTACAATTCAGGATGAAATTGCGAAGGCATATTTTGAATTGCGGGAAAATTATCTTGTTGAAGTGCTTAAAAAAGATGTAGATAAAATTACCGAAGAAGAGCTTATTCAGATTCAAGCAGCCTACCCCTTCAATATTATTGAAGTTACCGATAGTAGTTTCTAAATCGCGAAATACTTCTGATGTTAATTCAACAGTTAACAATTTAGAACCTATTAATTCATATAGGCTACACTATAAAGTTCAATTGAAAAACATTATTTTTGGTTGTATTGAAATATTTGAAATTGCCATACAATCTTAATTCCTAAGACCATGAAACAGCCCGAACAAAGGAAATTGTCTAATGAGCAAAGTAAAAATTTGCTGAAAATTTTGGAACGTCGGTTTGAAGAAAATACCAAGAGGCATAAATCCATATCTTGGGAAAAGGTCCGTGAAAAGCTTGAAGACAATCCACATAAGCTTTGGTCGTTATTCCAAATGGAAGAAACTGGCGGCGAGCCAGATATTGTGGGATTAGATGCCAAATCAAACGAATATATTTTTTATGACTGCGCGGCAGAAAGCCCCAAAGGTCGACGTAGTTTTTGTTACGATAATGCAGCTTTGGAAGCTAGAAAAGAACACAAACCCAAAAATAGCGCCATGGGAATGGCAGAGGAAATTGGAGTTGAGTTATTAACAGAAGCCCAATATCGCGAATTGCATACATTGGGCAAGTTTGACACAAAGACCTCTAGCTGGCTCAAAACCCCTTCAGAAATTAGATATTTGGTGATTTTCGTTTTAATACTGTCTTCGTTTATCACAACGGCGTGCAGTCGTATTATGCGGGAAGGGGATTTAGGGCGTCTTTAAGAGTTTAGGGATATTTTTTAATTAAAGATTCTCATTTTCGGATTATTGGGCGCGCTCGTGTTCCTCTAAATCTTTACGCAAATCCAGTTTTCGCAATTTTGGAAAGAAAGCTCCTGTGCCAATAACAGTCGCTATAGTCATAGCGCCA
>CAXBDO010000432.1:0-1931 GCA_963974165.1 uncultured Aequorivita sp. | reverse complement strand
CCGTTTGGTAATGAGCGACCCAACCTGCGAACAGGAGATGAACCAAACCTTGCGCGACGATGCGCGTTTACGTGCATTGTGTCTTAGCGGCAGTTTGCCTATTCAAGAATACGTAAAAGCTTTAACCGATGCCGGCTTTGGAACCATCGAAATTCGCGCACGCAAACCTTATCGCATTCTCGATCCAAAAAATTATCCTACAGAAGAGTTGATCTATATTGAATCTATTGAGGTTGCCGCCATAAAAGACCCTATGCCCAAAGATGGCCCTTGCGTTTTTACAGGGAAAGCAGCTATATTTTACGGTACTGAAGATTATTTCGACGATAAAAATGGGCACGTATTACTTAAAAACCAACCCCTAGCCATTTGCGATAAAACTGCAGCCGCCCTCGCAAAATTAGGCCGGGACGATATTTTTATAAGCGAATCTACCTTTCATTATGATGGCGGTGGATGTTGCTAAAATCTTACAATAAACTCATTTTAAAACTGAAAAGTCCAAAAGCTCGTATGTAATGTACTAACCTATAAAATCTATTAATGATTTTAATAATCCTATTTATTGCAGCCTGTTTTTTAGCTTATAGTAATGGCGCCAATGATAACTTTAAAGGTGTTGCCACGCTTTTTGGAAGTGGTTCAACCAATTACAGGAAAGCAATAATTTGGGCTACGGCAACTACTTTTGCGGGCTCGGTTGCCGCAATTTTCTTGGCCGAAACCTTGGTGAAGAATTTTTCGGGCAAGGGAATGGTGCCAGATAGTTTAATCCAGAATCCCATTTTTGCAATATCTATTGCATTGGGCGCAGCTACAACCGTATTCTTGGCTACTAAAATTGGAATGCCGATCTCTACAACCCACGGCTTAGTGGGCGCTTTATTTGGCGCAGGATTTATGGCAATTGGCGCCGATTTTAATTTTGCAAAATTAGGCAGTAATTTTTTAATTCCCTTAATCGCCAGCCCCATAATGGCAGCTGTTTTAAGCTATATAATGTACTTGATTTTTAAACATACCCGAAAAAAAATGGGTCTCACTAAAAAGAGTTGTGTCTGTATTTCAGAAAAAAATACGGCAGTACAAATGGCCAATTCAGAATTAAAAATGGATGCATTTGCCGAATTGGAAATTACAACTTGCAAAAAAGCTTGTACAGAAACTTACGATGGATTGGTTTTAGGAATTACATCCCAAAAAGTTTTAGATTCCCTACATTTTTTAAGTGCCGGGGTTGTTAGCTTTGCGCGTGGCTTGAACGATACTCCTAAAATTGTAGGATTATTGATTATTATTAGTGCGCTAGAACTGCATTGGGGCATGTTGGCAATTGCAGTAGCAATGGCATTGGGCGGACTTTTAAACGCCAAGAAAGTAGGTGTAACTATGAGCAAAAAAATTACTCCAATGAATCCCGGTCAAGGCTTTACCGCCAATATGATTACCGGTATTTTAGTTACCACTGCCAGTATTCACGGCATGCCGGTTTCTACAACCCACGTATCCGTAGGGTCTATTTTCGGCATTGGAACCGTTACCAAAAAAGCAAACCCTAAAGTAATATATAAAATTGTTCTTTCCTGGATTCTTACCCTTCCAATGGCGGCACTTATAAGCGGATTGTTGTTCAAACTTTTTGAAGCGATATTGTAATTTTTAAGGAAAAACCCGACTATATTACTTCATTTATGGAAAAATATATCACCATTTTTAAGGATTCGTACCAAGGATATTTTAATTATCTGTGGACCGAAATTACCAGTTTTCATTGGGAAAATTATTTCTACGGATTAATTCTTGTTTCCTTGATAGTTTGGGGCCTTGAGCTGGCTTTTCCTTGGCGAAAAAACCAAAAGGTATTTCGGAAGGATTTTTGGCTGGACACTTTTTATATGTTCTTCAACTTTTTTCTGTTGAATTTAATCGTG
>CAXBDO010000431.1:0-1932 GCA_963974165.1 uncultured Aequorivita sp. | reverse complement strand
TTTCTTGCTGTTTCCTATTTAGGTGGGCTGTCACTCTTTTTCAAAAGTGCGCTCTCAAGCCACATAACGGTTTCCATTGCGTTTTTAGGAACAACCTCGTAGTAAATAGTTCCGTCTTTCCAAGTACCGCCATTTAGAGTTCCACCGGCATCTTGAATGGTTTTAAAGAATTGATCCTGGGGTACATTTTCAGATTCTTGGAAAAGCATATGTTCAAACAAATGCGCAAAACCAGTTCTACCAGTTTTTTCGCGGTTGGAACTTACGCCATATTGAATTGCCAACGAAACAATTGGGTCGCTTTTATCTAAGCCGTTTTCAAGCTCATATTTTTCAAACTCCACTGAAAGTTTGGCATTATCTACTGCATTTGCTTCCTGTTTTGTTTTACAGGAAAAGACAAATAGTGCAGTAAGCGCAAGGGCTAAGGCACTAGTTCTAAAGGAATATTTAATCATCTTTTATAATTTTTTTAAGAAGGTTTTAAAGATACTATTGCAAGTTGTTGAAAGTCTTAAAAATAAGTTAAAACGAAGTTCAATTTATGAGGAAATTTATTTTCACCCAAACCACCCATCCCTATCCAAACTTCTATATTGAATAGCTTCGGAAATATGATTGCCGTTAATTGATTCAGAAGCTTCCAAATCGGCAATGGTTCGGGCAACCTTTAAAATTCGGTCGTAGGCACGGGCAGAGAGATTCAGTCTTTCCATGGCTGTTTTTAAAAGTTGCAGTGAAGCTTCATCAAGCTTACAAAACTGTCGGATTTGTTTAACACCCATTTGGGCATTGTAATGTACTTTTTCAAATTCCATAAATCGCGCCGACTGGATTTTTCTGGCATTGGTAACCCTTTCACGAATTACGATACTGGATTCGCCTCGTCGTTCATCACTTAATTTTTCAAAAGGAACGGGAGTTACTTCTATATGAATATCAATTCTATCCAAAAGTGGTCCCGATATTTTACTTAAATAGCGTTGCATTTCAGCGGGTGAAGACATTACGGGCGCATCCGGGTCATTGAAATATCCACCCGGACTTGGGTTCATACTTGCAACCAACATAAAACTTGAAGGGTAAGTAACCGTAAATTTTGCACGCGAAATTGTTACATCGCGATCTTCCAGAGGTTGGCGCATAACCTCCAACACGCCGCGTTTAAATTCTGGCAATTCATCTAAAAATAATACGCCATTATGTGCCAGACTAATTTCGCCAGGTTGTGGATACTGGCCTCCGCCAACTAATGCAACATCGCTAATAGTATGGTGCGGACTTCTAAAGGGTCGGGAAGTCATAATGCCGCCTTTTTCCATAGTACGGCCGGCTACGCTGTGTATTTTAGTGGTTTCCAGACTTTCCTGCAAGGTCATCGGTGGCAAAATACTCGGCAATCTTTTGGCGAGCATTGTTTTTCCTGAGCCCGGTGGTCCTATTAAAATAATATTGTGTCCGCCGGCAGCAGCAATTTCCATACAGCGTTTAATCGACTCCTGCCCTTTAACGTCTGCAAAATCGAATTCTGGATGTTCTAAATGCACATAGAATTCGGCTTCCATATCTACTTCAGTTTTTTCGAGCGGGATATTTTCATTAAAGAAATCGATTACTTCCTTTATATTCTCAATACCAAAAACCGTTATACCTTCCACAATGGCTGCTTCCTTTGCATTCTGTTTCGGTAAAATAATTCCTTTAAAACCTTCCTCCTTCGCCTTCAATGAAATTGGCAGAGCGCCACGGATTGGCTGAAGGTTGCCATCCAAAGAAAGTTCGCCCATAATAATAAAATCTGAAAGTGGATTTTTTTCCTCAATTTGCTCTGTGGCTATAAGAACGCCCATTGCCAAAGTAAGATCGTAGGCAGAGCCTTCTTTTCGAAGATCGGCGGGCGACATATTAAGAATTAATTTTTTTCCAGGGATT
>CAXBDO010000430.1:0-1934 GCA_963974165.1 uncultured Aequorivita sp. | reverse complement strand
TTCGCGGCGCAACAGACCTCAGCCAGTTGCCGGTAATCCGGCTGGGCGGGCAGTTAAAACTTTCGTTTGACGCCCTTAATGGTGAAGAAGAAGATTTTTACTACACCATTACCCACTATAATTTTGATTGGTCGCCCAGCGATCTTTCCAAAAGCGAATATTTGGATGGGTTTGACGATGTGCGCATTCAGAATTACCAAAACTCTTTGAATACGCTGCAGATTTTTTCGCATTATGAACTAAGCATCCCCAATCGCGATACCCGCGCAATTGAAAAAAGCGGCAATTATCTTTTAAGTGTTTTTAATGGCGATGGCGACCTAATTTTCACCCGAAGGTTTTTGGTAATTGAGAATATTGCTTCCGTTGGCGTTGAAATAAAACGATCTAGAGATTTGAAGGTTATTGACCAAAAACAGGTTGTTCAATTCACGGTAAATTCACCCAACCTCTTATTGGTAAACCCAAAGCAAACCGTTAAAACTTTGGTGCTGCAAAACAGCAATCTTAAAACTGCCATTACAGACCTTGTGCCCCAATATACTATGGGTAACGAGCTTATTTATAGATATGACAAGGAAGCCTCTTTTGGCGGAGGAAATGAATTCTTGGCCTTTGACAATAAGGACGAGCGGTCCGCTTCAAATGGCGTGCGATCTATTGAAGTTACAGACGTATATGAAAACTATCTTTATACAGACATACCTAGATATAACAGGCCCTACACTTACAATCCAGACATTAACGGCAATTTTGTGGTGCGCAATGTAGATGCCCAAAACCAAGATATTGAGGCCGAATATGTTCGTATGCATTTCAACCTTCAATACTATGATGATCTTGGTGATAAAGAATTGCATTTATATGGAAATTTCAACAATTGGACAATTGACGGCACTACTTATATGAAGTACGACCCAAAATCTGATTCCTACAGAAACACTCGATTGTTCAAGCAAGGTTTTTACAATTATAAATATGTGGTTGTAAATAGGGACGGCACCATAGACCAAGGAGCCGTAAGTGGCGATTTTTGGCAGACGGAGAATGATTATTCGGTTATTGTGTACTTCCGCGATTTGGGGGCACGTTATGATCGTATTATCGGCACCGGATCTGCTAATTCAATAAATATTAATAACAATTAACCTCCCCAACTAGGCTGAAATATTAACTCTTTTTTCATGTTGCAATGAAAAACAGAAAAGGTGAACTTTCCACCGGAAGAAAATCGCTGCGCTATCGCGGCACCAAATGCTTAAATTGTGAACATCCGCTGGACGTAAGCGATGTATATTGCCCTTATTGCTCCCAACTTAACAGCACCAAACAACTTTCTGTCTTAGATTTTTTCGACCAATTTTTCAGCAGCATTTTTGTGTACGATTCACGCCTGCGGTGTACGCTAAAACATCTTTTGTTCAAGCCGGGACTAATCACCCTCAATTACGTAAATGGCCAACGCCTAAAGTACGCCAACCCTTTCCGCTTTTTTCTGAGCGTTTCCATTATTTTCTTTTTGGTGAATGGATTATTGGATGTAATTAATCAGGACGAAAATACTTTAGATATAAAACCCGATTCCGCCGTAGAAAAGGAAGCTTTGATTGATTCGCTGAAACAAAATTTCAGTCTTTCTTCCTCTGTGGGTATGAATTTGAACGATTCAGTCGCGGAAAAGAATCAGGAAGAATCCGTCAAATATCTTTCAGAAAATGAATTGGATACCCTTCCAATTTTTAATCGATATATTGAACGTATATCAATTTACAACAGCTTCTACAGCAAGTATAAAATAAAGAATCCTGAAACGGCCTTAGACAGTTTACAGCATAAAAATAATTCCTTCAATAGATGGGTGTATTCAAAAAACGTTACCGTTGAAAGGATTATGGAAAACCCTTCAGACTTTATGAATTATGTAATTTCGAAGG
>CAXBDO010000429.1:0-1959 GCA_963974165.1 uncultured Aequorivita sp. | reverse complement strand
TGTACTAAATACGTGGCCTATATCATAATTGGCAGTTCCAATAATCGCGTCGCAAGTAGCTTGGTTTTGCGCCAACATTGCACTTCCATTATTATTAGTGAAAGGATCTGTATTCGCATCAAGGAAAATAATATCCGTATTGTCTGCAATAATTACCATAGTTACGGCTATATCTCTTTCATATACTCCATTTACACGGGTCATTGCAACATTCATTGCAGAAAGTACAGCAGCTTTTTTAACTGCATCGGTTGCCCCTGGATCAATTCCTTGGTCGTTAAGGTGAAATTGAGAATACTCTCCTGTACTAGATAAAGCAAGTCTGAAGGTTCTTAAAATTCCATCGTCTGCATTTTTGTTGGAAGTAGGCATATCAACAATCTCGGTATCTACCGTGGCACATGCCGGAGCGTCCATATTTGCAGGAATCTTGTTGATGTTATAAACAATATAGTTGTTTTTGTCCTGAGTATATGGATCTATGTAAACAGTTGAATAATTTACGGAAGAAATCATTACATGTACACCTACGCTAGAAACACTAAAACGGGCAATGGCAGAACCATCATCTATTCCCTGCCCAACGTATGAGCGGATATTTGGGTGTTGTGCCTGTAAGGCTGGTTCCATAACGGAAGCTTCATAAACTCTAAATCGCTGAATTTGGCCATTATTTGTAGGCAAATCAATAATTACGTTTGAAAGACCTGTAAATCTTTCTGGCGCTCTCATTAATTGATTCTTTAATGCAGTAGTATTCAGTGAAAATAGGCTAAAGTCCTGCGGCATAGCATTGCGAAGGGCTTTTTGTCGGTTTTGCATTTCTGTGGGGGTAACTTTGGTCCACAGTGCACTCTGAGCTTGCAATCCAAAGCTTAAAAGCAAAAGACATACAATCAGAAATGGTTTAAAAGTACTTTTCTTCATTTGTAATGTAGTTTTTATGAATGTTTAGAGCCGTAAATATAACAACCTTTAGGGAATTTAATAAATTTTTAAGAATTTAACTTTTCACATATTTCTTTTAAATACATAAAAATGTAGATTTTAAGAAAGGAAGAATTTATTAATTGATAATTTTGTGCGGCTAAACAAAAACAGCACAACTGTGGGCAAATTTTTGCAAATAAACGACCTCGGATTTCGGGATTATAAAGAGGTTTGGGAATATCAAGAAACACTTTTTCAGGAAATTCTTCAAATTAAGAGCAGCAACAGTAAACAAAATCTGAAGGTCGAAACGCCCAATCATTTGCTTTTTGTTGAACACCCTCATGTGTACACTCTGGGAAAAAGCGGGCATCTTGAAAATTTGCTGGTTTCGGAAGCGCGTCTAAAAGAAATAGATGCCACTTTTTATAAAATTAACCGTGGGGGCGATATAACTTACCACGGCCCCGGACAGATAGTTGGCTATCCTATTTTGGATTTGGAAAATTTCTTTACGGATATCCATAAATATATGCGATTGCTGGAAGAAACAATAATCCTTACGCTTGCAGAATATGGTCTAAAAACCGAACGCAGCCCCGGCGAAACGGGGGTTTGGTTAGATGTAAATACGCCCTTTGCCAGAAAAATATGTGCCCTTGGGGTTCGTGCCAGCAGGTGGGTAACGATGCACGGATTTGCCTTAAACGTGAATACAGACTTAGGGTATTTTGACAATATGATTCCCTGTGGAATTAAAGATAAGGCCGTTACCTCTCTTAATGTTGAGTTGGGCAGGGCCGAAATCCCTTTAAATGAAGTAAAAGAAAAGTTGATTAAACATTTTTTAGTGCTTTTTGAAGCAGAAGTGCAGCATAAATCGAAGTCTAGTCCTCGATTTATAAAAACTTAATTGAGCGTATAAAAAATTACGCTATTCGCTTCCCCTTTCACCGCCAAAACTGTTTCCCTGCCGGCAGCCATAGCCGTTGCTGATGTGCCATAAACCGGAAAACCGCTTAAGAGCTT
>CAXBDO010000428.1:0-1963 GCA_963974165.1 uncultured Aequorivita sp. | reverse complement strand
TGCTACTTTTAAAGACTATTGAATGGCCTTTTTCCAAAGCCAATTTTTCAATAATCTTTCCCATTTTTCCGTAACCGAGAAGTGCTATTTTCATAATTCAAATGCTTGATGACAGATAACTTTTGAACGCCGCCGAAAAATTTAAAGTTTCTTATCGTCCTAAGTCTTTACTCTTTACTCTTTACTCTTTATTCTCTACACCTATTTAAACCGATACGTCAACGACATACCATATTGCGGTTTTGAGGTAAATTGATTGTAATTAAAATTAGGCTCGAACGATAGATCTTCACTTACTTCATATTGCTTTAGGTGCGCATCTACATTGGCATCTACAACATTCAACAAATAAAAAGCAACCGTAACAATTACGCTAAGGCCTTTATTTTTTTGTGACGATTTTTGTGCGTTAATTAAGCGATCGTCTGAAATTCCCTGAAATTCATCATCGGAATAGCCGGCAAGTCTTCGTTTATATGCATTTCGGAAGCGTTTATACTCATCGTCCTGCTGTTTGTAAAAATAAATTCCCGTTGCCATTCCGGCATAAATGATAGGAATTTTCCAGTATTTTTTATTGTAAGCCTGGCCCAGCCCCGGTAAAACGGCAGAATAAAATGCAGCTTTGGCGGGCGCCAACGGATTGTATTCATCCTTGGGTAAAATGGAATCATTTACCAAAGTTACCTTTTCGTCCTTCTGTACGGTTAAAGAATCAGTAGCCTGCGCAAACAGGGATGTGGCGAAGATTAAAAAAAAAATATTTAGGAAATTATTTCTCACTTTTGATTAGCTTCAAAATACGTTCGAAGTCATCTTTGTTTTTAAATGGCACAACCAATTGCCCTTTTCCAGATTTTGTAACTTTTACTTCAACCGAAGTTTCAAAAAGATCTGTCAATTCCTTTTTCGCTTTTTTGGCAAAAGGTGGAGCGCTAGGTTTTTGTGGTGCTGCCTTTTCATTTGGGTTTTTGAAATTCCGCACTAAAGCCTCCGTATCTCGAACCGATAGGTTTTGACTTAAAATCTTTTCATAAATATCTAGCTGATCGCTTAGGTCGTCAATATTTATTAAGGCACGGCCGTGGCCCATAGTAATAAAACCATCGCGCATGCCGGTTTGGATAATTGGATCCAATTTCAGCAATCGCAAGTAATTGGCAATTGTAGAGCGGTTCTTCCCTACCCTGTCGCTCAATTCTTCTTGGGTAACGTTTATTTCTTCAATTAATCTTTGGTATGAAAGTGCAATTTCAATAGGATCTAAATCCTGTCTTTGGATGTTTTCAACCAAAGCCATTTCTAGAGATTCTTGGTCATTCGCAATACGAATGTAGGCAGGAATAGTTTCCAGACCAACTAATTTTGAAGCACGAAAACGACGTTCCCCACTTACAAGTTGGTACTTGTCGAAATCTAATTTTCGAACTGTAATTGGCTGAATTACACCCAATTCTTTAATAGATGACGCCAACTCACGTAGGGAATCTTCATTAAAACTTGTGCGTGGTTGAAACGGGTTTACCTCAATACTTCCCAGTTCCAATTCCACGATACTGCCAACAACCTTGTCGGCATTTTTATCTGCAACAGATTTTATATCATTCGAAGGGTCTTTCAACAATGCTGAAAGTCCGCGGCCTAATGCTTGTTTTTTGGTCGCTTTCGCCATTTATTCTTTTTCGTTTTTTTTGATTAATTCGTGTGCAAGGCTCAGATAATTATCGGCGCCCTTGCTGGAAGCATCGTAACTAATAATGCTTTCGCCATAACTTGGCGCTTCACTTAAACGCACATTGCGCTGAATGATTGTTTCAAAAACCATTTCGTCAAAATGCTTTTTTACCTCGTCAACCACTTGATTAGAAAGGCGCAAACGCTGATCGTACATTGTCAATAAAAGCCCTTCAATATCAAGGTTTTCGTTGTGTATTTTTTGAACACTTTTTATAGTATAAATATT
>CAXBDO010000427.1:0-1968 GCA_963974165.1 uncultured Aequorivita sp. | reverse complement strand
AGATACTGCAATAATACAATAATAAATTAAAAAGTACTGTTATTTTTTTTAAAAAGAAACTGTATTTTTGCTGCGCATTCTGGTTTTTGCAAGATGATTCAACGTATCCAAACTATATATTTAATTGTGTCGGCCATCATTATGGGAGCCCTGTATATGTGGTTTCCTATTGTGCTAGGTGAAGATGGTTCGCCCATCGTTGAACGCAGTGAACCTTTGGTTGCCATATTGATATTTGCATCTATGTCCTTAGCCGTTATTTCAATTTTAAGTTTCAAAAAACGACAAACACAATTTGTGCTTAATCGTTTAAACATCATATCAAATTTTGTATTACTGGGAGTTTTCGTTTACAAGTCGCTTACTTTATCCGGAGAAACATTAGTTTCAGAGAAGGGTATTGGGGTTCTTCTTCCTATCATTTCTATCGTATTTTTAGTGCTGGCCAATAAGGCCATAAAAAGGGATGAAGACCTCGTAAAATCTGTTGATCGTCTACGATAAACCGATCTTGGTATATTAGTGCAAGACCCCTAAAGGATGCCACCTTTAGGGGTTTTTTGTTTTTTTTCTTAACGCTTAACCATTAACACTTCGCCCAAATTCAATAACCTCCAGATTTTGGATTTTTTCACCGTCAATTTCGAAACGCAACATCGTCCGTACTTTTTGAAATCCGTGTTTTCCAGCCGCGCCCGGATTCATATGTAGCAATCCCGTGGTTTTATCTGCCATTACCTTTAAAATATGCGAATGGCCACAAATAAAAATTTTAGGCGGATTGGCATATATTTCCTGTCTAATTGAAGGATTGTATTTTCCCGGATATCCGCCAATATGTGTTATCCACACATCTACTCCCTCGCACATAAACCTGTTGTTCAGCGGAAATTCCATTCTCGCTTCGGTGCCGTCTATATTGCCATAAACCGCGCGAAGGGGTTTTAATTTTTTTATGGCATCGGTAACCGAAAGATCACCAATATCGCCGGCATGCCAAACTTCATCAGCCTGTTTTACATAATCAAGGATTTTTTCATCTATATAACTGTGGGTGTCGCTAAGGAGGAGGATTTTTTTCAAATCGGATTTTTAGATTGTTGGATTGTTGGATTTTTAGATTGTTAGACTATCGGAATATTTTGAACAATCGGTACTTTTTGTAGTTGCGAAGGTATTAAGTTTTTCAAACTTATAATATAAATGCTGATTTGTATATTGTAATTTTGTGGCTTCTGAAAAAAAACAATTGCGATATTTTATAGAAATAGCTTACAACGGAAGCAATTATTTTGGATGGCAGCGCCAACCCGAACAAATTAGCGTACAACAGGTTTTGGAAGAAACACTTTCTACTTTGCTTCGGGAGGAAATTAAGATTACCGGGGCGGGCAGAACAGACACCGGGGTACACGCGAAGCAACTTTTTGCCCATTTCGATTGCGGTGAAATAGAAAATACGGAGAGGTTCATTTATAGAATGAATTCCTTTTTGCCAACAGATATTGCCGTTAAGAATATCTTCAAAGTTAACGCTGAAGCCCACGCACGTTTTGATGCTGTGCAAAGGGAATATGAATATATTATTAGCTTGGAAAAAGATCCGTTTTCACAAAACCTAGCCTTTCAGATTAACAATAAACCTAATGTAGAAATAATGAACAGGGCTTCTGAAACGCTATTGCACCATAACGATTTTCAATGCTTTTCACGTTCAAAAACGGATGTAAAAACGTACAATTGCACCATTGTGAAGGCGCATTGGGAGGCTAAAAATAATAGCCTTATTTTTACAATTGCCGCAGATCGATTTTTACGGAATATGGTTAGGGCAATCGTGGGCACGCTTTTGGATGTTGGCTACGATAAAACCAGTTTAGAAGATTTCACCCAAATCCTTAAAAGCAAAAGCAGGCAAGAAGCTGGCGCCTCGGCCCCCGCACACGGATTGTATTTAACAAAAGTTGT
>CAXBDO010000426.1:0-1970 GCA_963974165.1 uncultured Aequorivita sp. | reverse complement strand
AAGTAATATTTTTGGCAGCACCTTGTCGCCGGGAGGACATCCAGGAACCTTAACCCATATTGGTGATTATAATAGCTCGCCAAATGCAATCTTGGCTTGTGAAATTTATGGGTCCACCGCCGGCACCCAATACGATGTTTTAGAGATTCAAGGTAATGCGAATTTGGAAGGAGACATTCTTCTTCACCTAAGATATCCGGCAAATTTAAATGATGAATTTGAAATACTTACTGCAAATTCAATTAGCAGTTGCAATTTACCGCTTACTGTCACCGCCCATTATGGCGACCAAAATTATACTTTCGAGGTTAACTGCAACCCCAATAACGTAAGCCTAAAAATTACTGATATTGTTTTGGGAACTGACGACATAACCTTGCGAAATATTTCTATCTATCCAAACCCGAACCAAGGCAAGTTTACGCTTAATCTTGGGAAGGAATATACAAATGTAAGCGTTCAGGTATATAATATGCTCGGGCAAATAATCTCTACGGAAACATTCCCTTCCGCAAAAATTATTGAAAAGCAGATACACGCTTCGGCAGGAATTTATTTTGTAAAGATCAGCACAGCTAAAGAAGGATCGCGCACATTCAGGATTATAAAACAATGATCGTTCAATGGCCAAAATGGTTGAAATGCAACCGGAATGCCTCTATTTTTTTAGAGGCATTTTTTTTTAAAATTGGTTTCCAATCTGGGCGTGCACCAAAAAGCATAAAAATTCCTATCTTTCACGACATTAAGAATTACTTCAAATTAGAATTAAATAATATACCCATGAAAAATCTATTCGTTCTCTTGGCATTCGTTTTTATTACTGCCGCTGCACAAAGTCAATCCATGTCAGAAAAAGAAATTAGTGGCACCTGGCAGGTTACAGCCATTGCAGATGCCGGTTCAAATCCAGATAAAGCCGCAGGATTAGATGGGGCACTATTTGATCTTTATCCAGACCACAGATTTCAATTGCGCCTCAAAAGAGGGAGTGGGACAAGTGTAAATTATGAAGAAACCTTCCAAAACGCGACGTGGAGCTATAATGCCAATACCCAAACCATTACTGCGGGGAAAGGAATGAAAATAAAAGTTTCAAAAATTGACAATAAAGTGTTTTTTGAACTTCTGGACACAGGTGTAACATATGAAGTTTATCAACCTGTGTAGTACATCCGCACCTCAACTTGTAACTTGAAATTTGCGTTCCGCAACTTTTACCCAGTAATTATTTTAATACATCCTTCTGTAACATTCTGATAGAAATAGCGTTATATAGTTTCATCAATCAAAAACCACTATGTTACAACGCTTTTTTATTTTCTGTTCGGGTGCCGATACGGCTATACTGGACGAATGCTCTCCTGGCGAACGCACAAAATACGCAGGTATAGGTGCCACCGTCTTTTTTACTGCGGTAATGGCTACAATTGCCGGTGCTTACGCCCTCTACACAGTTTTCGACAACTATTTTTCAGCGATTTTCTTCGGATTAATTTGGGGACTTTTAATCTTCAATTTAGACAGATTTATAGTTTCAACTATCAAAAAACGCAGTAATTTTTTTGATGAATTACTGCAGGCTTCACCTCGAATTGCACTCGCAATTATAATTGCCGTAGTTATTTCGAAACCATTGGAAATGAAAATTTTCGAAAAGGAAATTAATCAAGTTCTTCTTACCGAAAAAAATGAAATGACCCTCGCCAATAAAGACCAATTGGCGCTACAGTATACTCCTTCTATAACGGCTTTGGAATCTGAAATTGCCAATTTAAAAGGCGAAATAACTTCAAAAGAAAACGAAGTAAACGCCCTTTACGAAACTTACATAGCCGAAGCAGAAGGCAGCAAAGGCACTGAAAAATTGGGCAAAGGCCCTGTTTATAAAGAAAAGCGCGAAAAACATGACGCCCAACTGGCAGCTTTAGCAGAATTAAAAAAACTTAATGCCGAAAAAATAACGGCTG
>CAXBDO010000425.1:0-2013 GCA_963974165.1 uncultured Aequorivita sp. | reverse complement strand
TAAGTATTGTGTTTTTTTAATGGGAGATATACATACCAAACACCACCTTTAAATGATATTGTAGCCGGTCCCGCTTCCGTTTCAGTTGCATTGGCATCATCTACGGGGAAATACAATTTGCTTTTATATCCATATATATTTTTATTATTAAGCGTACTAATGGCGTGTCCATCCACTATCGCTTCCACTCTTGCGTTTGTGGCATTCCATTCGTCAGATATAATAGCGGGGAATTTTCCTTTTGTGAAGTGCCTGTCAAATTCCGTTGTGCTTGTGGGCGCATTGCTATCTACCGAAAAATCTCCGAAAGCCATTGGAATCGGTTTGCCAATATTGTTTTCCGGTGCGTTTGTATATGTGGCTGAATCAATTTTGTTCGCGGGAATCTTTTTATGTAATCGAGTTGTATTATCGAAAAGTGTCAAGGTGGTACTGTTTTCATCGTATGATATTTCCCCAGAGATAACGCCAGATGCGATCATCCGGGCGGCGGTGTCGAGTGTTGCGGTTTCGTTTGTATTTAGAAACAATTCCCATTTACGATTTGCGAAATTGTTAGTAGCGAGTAGGTCGGAGAATCGTTTTCCCTTGATGGAATTTTCGGTGTTAATAAGCGTTACGCCCATGTTTCCGATTGAGGTCGTGAAGTTAAAAAAGTCTAACGATTGGCGGTACGTTCCCCAAGATGTGACCAATCCATAATATATATCCGTGCCATCCTGTCGATGGCGATCACTTACGCCAATGAAAGCCGATTCATCGTTGTAATATAATTTGAGTACCCAGAACGCCGTTGTGTTTGCATTTTTGAGGGCGTTGGTAAGACCGGAATCGAATGATAACATTTACCCAATCCTCGCCTGTCCCGTATTTATGGCTTTGTTTATGGCCGGAATAATACTGTTTGCAGCGAAATTGTGATCGATGACACCCATGCCCCCGAAATTCTGATTGATTGTAACCTTACTGGAAGAAGCTGCCCCCGCGCTCGGTGCGCCTTGTGTTGGCGATGCACCGAATAAGAACGATCCAACAGATGCCAGTAATCCTCCAGGCGTAGAAGCCGCCATAATTGCCTTATATATTTTAGCTTGTGCAACCATAACCACCAACTGAACGACGGCACGTTTTAATGATTCAGCTACATTATCTCCCATAACCGCGGAAGTTAAAAGGGAGGTTGATGTTTGGGCTGCGAATTGCGCCATCCGTTCCTGTGATTCTGAAGTTTCTTTTGTTACAAACGCTTGATTTTGCTTTAAAAATAGGATTTCTTCTTCTGTTAGGGCAATATTATCGAGCATATCCGCTTCTTCTGTTGTTTGCGCTATGGCTCCAGATTTTAATTCTTTTAAATTAGCTTGATGAGTTGATTCCAATTCTTCTATTTTAATTTTTTCTGCTTCAACTGCTTCAATTATAAATTTTGCCATTTCTCTTTTACTTCTTATTTCTCCGGCATCATTCATCAACGCATCTTTTTGCAACTTTTTTGCATCTAATCCCAATCTTTTTGCTTCGCCTGTATAAAAGGCAATCGCCCTACCCATATTTCGGAAGCCATCAACCGTTTGGTCTGATTGTTTTTTTAGGGCTTCAATTCCACCGGCATCTCCAAATTCTGCAATGTTTTTTAATCCTGTTAAAAAATCAGAAGTAAATTCGGCGGCTGATTTTAATTTGGTTGCAATTGAAATAACCATCGGTCCTAATAAGTCGCCTAACGCTTCGGCAGCATCGCCAACAGCGTTTTTCATTTGTTCAATACTCCCCGTCATTGTCTGCGATTGCGCTAACGCTTGTCCGCCAAAAAGTTTAGCGACATTGCCCGTTAATGTTTCCAATCGTTCCGTTGATCCAACTGCCCCGGTGACTTCAATCCCGTATCTGCTCATCGCGTTGGTAGAACTACCAATAGTTTTCGCTACTAAATCACCCGCACTTTTCAAATCAAGTCCCATTCCAGAAGCAAGATCAAGAGTGGCTTTTGTTAGAAGTTTTATTTCTTCTTCA
>CAXBDO010000424.1:0-2026 GCA_963974165.1 uncultured Aequorivita sp. | reverse complement strand
TTCAAAGAAACTTGAACGGACAGTCTATTATTTAATGAATTGTGTATGTTACTTATCTTTTGCTGCATCGTAAATTTTTGGCCAGTTTCCAGAAGTGTTTACTTCTTCCAATGACCCTACTTTAATATCTGGTCCATTAACACCATCTACAGACTGCACTTGCATTTCCTGTATTATAAGGTCTTTATCAAGATCTGACAATATTGTCTTTTTTGAAACTTTTGCTTCGAATACGGAATAAATAGCACCGTTTTTCTCGATTTTTCCAGCTTTTAGGTCAAATTTTGCATTAACGCCCTCTACAGGAACGTTCATCATAGTCTTATATCTGTCAGTTCCACCAAAAAGTGAATCCCTAACAGGAGTAAAGCCTAAAGTATCTATTAAAGACTTTTCAATAAAATAACCTTCACTAATTCCGAAAGCCTTGTTTTTAGCGACATCGGCATAACTAGTATCGCGTCTTTGTGTTCTTGCGAATTTAGCGGTATCGATAAACTTAACCAAACTGTCCCAATCTCCAGTAAATTTCCCTGTAATTTCTTTGTGGGCAAGCTCTGCAGCCTGTATATCTTTTAAATTCTTAATTACTTTGGCGTAACGCGCCTCCTTAACTTTGTTGAATTCAACTGGGCCCATAACCGAGTTATATAGCTTCCAGCCCAAAAAGACGATGACAATCCAAAGAACAATCTGAATTACTAATTTCATTATTGATTTTATTTAAGTGTTGATTTTACCAAAAGGTCTATCGCAAATCTACAATTTTTTTTTGTTCGTAAAAGTATATTGCGAAAAAATCATACCTATCTTTAAACCCTCATTGATAGCAGCAAATGATGAATGTATCAGAATTTTACACTTTTTTAAAAAATGATTTTCCACATAACACCACCACAAAGCAGGATATTGCCCTTCAACTTTTGGCAAAATTTGTGCTAGGAACTAACAAAAATGAAACTTTTTTATTAAAAGGATATGCCGGAACCGGTAAGACAACTATAGTAGGTTCCTTGGTAAAAAACCTCTCAAAAGCAAAAAAACGCGCCGTGCTTTTGGCACCTACCGGTAGGGCGGCAAAGGTTATCAGCAATTATTCAAACCAGCAGGCTTTTACCATCCACAAAAAAATATATTTTCCCAAGAGCGAAAAAGGGGGAGTTTCCTTCAACCTTCAGCAAAATAAGCAACGGGATACAATCTTTATTGTAGATGAAGCCTCAATGATACCAGATATAAACCAAGATTCAAAATTATTTGAAAATGGCTCGTTGTTAGACGATTTAATGCAATACGTATATAGTGGTAACAATTGTAAATTACTTTTAATAGGTGATAGCGCCCAGCTTCCCCCTGTGCATTTGGATATTAGCCCAGCCCTCGATGCGGCTTTATTGGAGAATCAGTACAACCGCCAGGTTACTAAATTGGAGCTCGATGAAGTGGTGCGCCAGCAAAAGGAAAGCGGAATTTTGGAAAATGCCACCAGAATCAGGGAGCGCTTGGACGATGAACTTTATGAAGCCTTTAAATTTTCGGGAATAAATTATCCAGATATTATTCGTCCCGTAGATGGCCAGGAAATAATGGATGCCATTAACGATAGCTATACCGCTTTGGGAAAGGAAGACAGTGTTATTATAGTTCGTTCAAACAAAAGGGCGAATCTTTATAACCAGAGCATACGCGAGCGTATTCTTTTTCAGGAGTCTGAACTTTCGGCTGGCGATTATTTAATGGTGGTGAAGAACAATTACTTTTGGGTAGATAATACGAGTGAAGCCGGTTTTATTGCCAATGGCGATATAGTTGAAGTGCTGGAAATTTTCGCCTTTAAGGAATTATACGGTTTCCGTTTTGCCGAAGTGAAAATGCGAATGGTAGATTATCCAAATATGAAACCTTTGGAAACAGTACTGCTCCTAGATACACTTACCTCTGAAAGTCCATCGCTTACTTATGATGAATCCAATAAATTGTATCAGGAAGTGATGCAGGACTACGCTGCGGAAAAATCGAAGTACAA
>CAXBDO010000423.1:0-2031 GCA_963974165.1 uncultured Aequorivita sp. | reverse complement strand
CGTCGTTGGTTAGACAACGATTTTTTTTTTTCAATGCAAACGTTAATTACAAAGACGATAAACTTGATTTTACGGGTGGCGCATTTTATAGCTATTACACTGGCGATCATTTTGGCGAAGTTATTTGGGCGCGCTACGCAAGCGATTCTGAAATACGCGACCGTTATTATGACAGTAATGGCACCAAAAGTGAATTCACCATTTTTTCAAAAGCAACCTATAGTATAGATACACAATGGAGCGTTTTTGGCGATTTGCAGGGACGGTTTTTAAATTATAAAACTTCTGGAATTACTTCAGATTTAGTAGAAATGATTTTCGATGAAGATTATGCATTTTTCAATCCAAAAGCAGGTTTAAGTTATAAATTGAATCAGTGTAACCAATTTTATTTCTCATACGGAAAAGCGCACCGCGAACCTTCCCGAAACGATTATGAACAAGGTATAATTACACCTGAAAAATTAGACGATTTTGAATTGGGCTGGCGCTTTGCTTCAGAAAAAACGAAGGTGAATACCAACGTGTATTATATGAATTACAAAGATCAATTGGTGCTTTCCGGCGAATTGAACGATGTGGGTGCAGCCTTAAGAACGAGTAGCGGGAAAAGCTATCGCCTGGGATTGGAAATAGATGCGGAATTTCAACTTTTAAAGAATTTAAAAACCAAGCCCAACTTAGCCTTGAGTACTAACAAAAACGTAGATTTTGTTAGCTCGCGCGATGGCGAACTTGTGGAGTTGGGCAATACGAATATTTCATTTTCGCCCTCAGTGGTTGCGGCAAATATGTTGGAGTTTTCCCCAACTAACAAACTGCACCTGGGCCTACTTTCTAAATTTGTGGGTGAGCAGTATATGGGGAATATTGATAGCGAGGTTTCAAAACTGGACAGTTACTTCATCAATGATATCAATATTGTTTACACCTTGGATGAACTTCCTTGGGTAAAAGAGGTGGTTTTTTCGGCATTGGTGAACAATATTTTCAACGTGAAATATATTTCCAACGGATACTTTTATACTTGGGATGACGATTTCAGCAATCCGGGAACGGTTACTACAATTGAAGGAGCTGGATATTATCCACAGGCTACTATCAATTTCTTAGTGGGGGCAACCGTAAAATTTTAAAGGAATTTCATTTTGGCTCCGCTTGATTTAGGCGGAGCCAAAATATTAGTTGGTAATGCTAATATTATTGCCGTTTCTTTCGGCACGATATTGCTGCATTGGGTATTTATCATCGGGCTGCGAAGTATGCCTTCCGAAGTTAATAATGTTGTATTCATTTTCATCGGTAGTACAAGGGCAGCTTGCAATGGGGCCATCAACTTCCATTCGTGAACATTCGTTGGGTACGTGATTTGGATCTGAAAGATCAAAGGCGAAATATTGGGTTTCACTTACGCAAAAAACCACTATGCCCTTAATGCCCTGTGAAGTAATTACATAGTTCCCAGGAAATTTTAAGGGGTTGTATTCGGGCAAGTTCAAATTTAAAGTAAGATTTACAACCGGGTCTGTTAAATACGGATTGCGCTCCTTTTGATCGTCATTTTTAGAGCACGAAAATAATGTGGCAACAATTAACAGTAAAAGGATGATATTTTTCATAAAAAATATTTTAGGCCGAAATTACAACAAATTACACAACAACTAAATTTTTAGTATATTTGTTAAACACAATCCCGTCTTAGTATGGGATTTTTTCAATTTATTAAGAGGAGTCCCGCCACATGTCGGGATTTTGTTATATTAAAGAATACGAATGTTCTGCATACACAAACGATGAAGTTATGAGTAAAGTATCTTATTACACTGCTGAAGGATTAAAAAAATTAAGGGACGAAGTAGACCACCTTCGGGATGTGGAACGACCCAAAGCTTCCAATGCAATTGCGGAAGCACGGGATAAAGGCGACTTAAGTGAAAATGCCGAATATGATGCCGCCAAGGAAGCGCAGGGCATGCTGGAAATGCGTATTGCAAAGCTTGAAGAAGTTTTGGCAAATGCACGTCTAATTGA
>CAXBDO010000422.1:0-2043 GCA_963974165.1 uncultured Aequorivita sp. | reverse complement strand
CTTCCTCCAAAAATTTAGGTTGGGTAGCGCGCGACGTGGGTAATTTAGATTCAAAATCCAGCGTTTTTGCTGGAGAAATAACAATTTTCATTTCCGTAGCTTTTTCTTCAAAAATAGACATTTTGAAAATAAAACTGGGAAGGCAAAGTTGAAAGTTGAAAGTTTGAAATTGAATGTTGAATAAAAATAATTCAGAAGCTAATCATATTCTTCATTCGAATTATGCGGCTGAAAATTCCAGAATATCCAAGGCCTTAAATACTTTTTTAATTCCTTTTTTATTCTCAGAAAGTACTATTAGCACATCGTCTTCATTAATAACGGTGCTGCCGTTGGGGGTAATATATTTTTCATCCCGTTTTATCATTGCAATAATAGCAGTCTTCGGAAATTCAATATCCACAATTTTTTTGCCCACGATTTTGTTGCCGTTTGCAATGCCAATTTCGCGCATTTCGGTTTTGGGGTGTTCATCCAAAAACTTTTCAGACGGCGTACGTATTTTTTCTTCACTGGGAATACTCACTTTTAGCCATTTCGCAACTACCGAAAGGGTAGTGCCTTGAATTAAAATGGAAGTAAGGGAAATAAAGAATACAATATTGAACATCATGTTCGCTTTTTCAATTCCGGCCAATAAGGGATAGGTGGCAAATACAATTGGCACCGCACCCCGCAGCCCCACCCACGAAATGTAAAAACGCCTGCGCAGTTTCATCTTAAAGGGAATAAGGCTTAAAAACACTGCCGCCGGCCTTGCCACAAAAATTAAAAACAAGGATATTATCAAGCCAATGCCCACTACGGGTACAATCTGTGAAGGAAATACCAACAGCCCTAAGGTCAGGAACAGTACAATCTGCATTAACCACGCCAGACCGTCGTACATTTTTAGGATGGTCTTTTTGTGGATTAGGTATTGGTTGCCCAAATAAACTGCACAGATATAAATTGCCAAAAATCCATTGCCACCCACAAAATCGGTTACGGAAAAGGTAATAAACATAAGTGCAATTACAAGTACGGGATAGAGCCCTTCAAAATCCAGTTTTATTCTATTGATAATTATCTTGCTCAATTTTCCAAAACCAAATCCGGCTATGGTTCCTAAGATCATTTGCTGAAAAAACAACGGAATCATAGACGCCAAACCTTTATCCTGATTTATAACAAGACCAAGAAATGCGATGGTAAGCACGTAGGCCATAGGGTCGTTACTTCCGCTCTCCATCTCGAGGGTGGGACGTAAATTGGCACGCAGCGCAAGGTTTTTGGATCGTAAAATTGAAAATACAGCAGCCGCATCTGTAGAGGAAACAATACTTCCCAGAAGCAGACTTTCATAAATGGTGAAATCGGTAATGTAGTACACAAAAGTTCCAAGGCCCACGGCCGTTAATAAAACTCCGATGGTTGAAAGCGCAAATCCTTCCCTAACAATTGGTTTTACCGCTTTCCAATCGGTATCCAGCCCACCAGAAAACAGAATAAAATTCAGTGAAATAATACCTATCAACTGCGCAAGCTGGGGGTCGTTAAAACTAATGCCGCCAATGCCGTCCTCGCCGGCCAGCATCCCGATTCCCAAGAAAAGAACCAAGGTTGGCACCCCAAATTTATACGAAGTCTTTCCCGCTATAATACTTATAAAAAGTAATAGGGAGCCAACAAGAATTATGTTTTCAATAGTAAGGTTCAAGAGATTTCAGATAAGTTACAGATTCTGCAAAATACGAATTTATACTTTTTAAAATAACCACTTTCCATAATTTAAGGTTGAATTGCGCTCGGTAAACGTTACCCGCTATATTACCCCGTTGCGCGAAGGGGGTTCTTTGCCTGCCTTGGCTGAAGCCGACGACGACTTTAAGTACGTTTTAAAATTTAGGGGCGCGGGCCACGGCGTAAAAGCTTTAATTGGCGAATTATTGGGAGGCGAAATTGCGCGTACCCTAGGTTTAAAAATTCCAGAACTTGTTTTTGCAAACCTCGATGAAGCCTTTGGCCGCAGTGAAGGCGATGAAGAAATACAGGATTTACTGA
>CAXBDO010000421.1:0-2072 GCA_963974165.1 uncultured Aequorivita sp. | reverse complement strand
ATAGGTGGTGTTTTAGAACCGCTACAAGCCGCGCCGGTTATTATTGAAGACGGGGCATTTATAGGTTCGCGCTGTATAGTTGTTGAAGGGGTTCGTGTGGGCAAAGAAGCTGTTTTGGGCGCCAATGTGGTGCTTACCGCTTCCACAAAAATTATTGATGTTACAGGCGACACTCCTGTGGAAACAAAAGGTTCGGTGCCTGCGCGTTCGGTAGTTATTCCGGGTAGTTATACCAAGAAATTTCCTGCGGGAGAATACCAGGTTCCCTGTGCGCTTATTATCGGGAAACGCAAGCCAAGTACCGATCTTAAAACCTCTTTGAATGATGCCCTGCGCGAATATAACGTGGCAGTTTAGCGCATAATTCATGTCTGTTTGAGGGCAGTTGGGGGCTAACTTTTTAAGTATAATAGGTCTCGACTGCGCCCGACCGGACAATTTATAAGATTTCGAAAATATTTTGACTGCGCTCGAACGGACAATAACTACCAACTTCCGCCACCGCCGCCGCCGAATCCACCACCTGAAAAACCACCACCACCGCCGGAACCGCTGCTGGATGGCGAACTAACCATAGTAGACTGGGCAGATGAAATAGACTGCGAAAATGAATTGGAGAAATTGTGCATCGTAAATGAACCGGTAGTAGAAGAATACCAACTAGGCGGCTGTACATCTAAGGCTTCAAATTTTCTGGCCCATTGGTCAAACAAACCGAAAGCCAGCGCATAGCCCATGGTATTTTCAAAATAGGTTGGGCTGTCGTGCAAGAGCATTTTCAACTTGTTTTCTTCAGCAATTTTTATAAAATTCTTAAAGCCTTTCAACTCAGAAAGCACCACATTGCCCAAGGCATTTTTCTTCACCAGATGTATGCTCATTATCAATAAAAATATAGCTACGGGCACTACGGCCAAAGCCGCAAAAAACCCCCAACTAAGCAGAAAGGTGAAAAAGAGAATAATACTAACAATTAAAATTCCCACTATGGTTTGGGTCTGTACTTTTTTGGCTTGGGCAATATAATATTTTTGGGCACTTTTTTTCAACATCATTTTAGCACTCGCCATTTTGGTATAGAAATTATCTTTTAAGCTGCTAATTAAAACTTCCTTAGCGCCACTGTTATCTGTACTTCCGAAGAGGCCACTAAAAATTTTCGCCTCATAATCCGGGGCGTTATCTGGCAATGGGCGCAATCGGGTAAGTTTGGTATCGGCCTGCGTAAACCAACCTTTTTTCGGTAGCTGCTCCATACTAATTATTCCTTTGGAACCCCAATAGGGAATTAGAGAAATCAGGTCCTGGGTATCTTCATCATCGTCTATTAAAAACCCCGCCATTGCAGGATCTATGCCGTTGGGCGGAAAATAACTGGTGGTTGCCACTACCCTATCGTCCTTGCCGTATTTATACCAAATTCCATAGAAAATTAGGAGCATGCCCGCCAGAATCAAGGTCCAGCCATAATCTGTCCAGAATGGCCACAACGGTTTAATTTCCTGCACCGCATTTAAAGGAAGATTCAATAGTACCGTTACGTTTTCGCCGCTGAACGATTTAAACTCTGGTGCGCTTTCGGCAAAATAAACGCCGTTGTTATAGGCTATCTTAAAGCTATCTGTTTCCTCGGTTTCGCCGGTATAACCTGTGTAAACAAAAATATCGTCTAAACCGGTTTGTACATTTTTAGGTAGATATATACTGAAATCAATTTCCCGGAAAACCGTATTCCAATCGGCAGATTTTATGTTCCAGTAAAAATGTATCTGCGACTCCTCAAATAGAAAGGCATTGTAAACCCTATATTTAATCTGGTAACGCTGCGGCCCAATGATGGTTATATCTTTATCGCCAATTTTTATTTGCAGGTTGTCGCTAAGCTTTTGCACAAAATCTGGATCGGCATGAAATTTATGGTTGGGCACCTTAATATTTCTAATCTTAATTTTTCGTTTTTCCCGTTTGCCCTTATTGGTAAGCAAATCATAATCAGTTAGAATATTTCTATAAATACCGTGTTTATAGGCGTTGAAGGTAATATCATAATTTTCAACCACATCAAAAAACCC
>CAXBDO010000420.1:0-2086 GCA_963974165.1 uncultured Aequorivita sp. | reverse complement strand
TAATGCCAGCAATTTTTCGGAAGCAGAACTGCCCTCAATTTGTAATTATAACGAAAAACGAATTCTAATAATAGACAGTCTTGGCATATTTCCAAGACAGGTGAAAGCAGAAATTATTTTGCTAACGAACAGCCCACGAATTAACCTAAACCGACTTATTGACAGCCTTGAGCCGAAACAGATTATTGCAGATGGCAGTAATTATTTTTCATACGTAGAGCGGTGGGAAGAAAGCTGCAAAATAAAAAAGCTCCCGTTTTGGCATACTGCAAAACAAGGAGCTTTCCCAATAGAATAGCCCGAATATGAAACCTAAAGGACTACACTAAAATGTAGGTTTAAATTTTTTCTGATACGCTGCCCATGCTTCGGCAGTAGTGATGGTTTTATAGTCGTTAGTTGCAATCATTTTTAAATAAAGCTCCAACTGTGGCGGCGTTTTATAACCGGGAATAGCCTGAATTAAAGTGCCGTCGGTCTCAAAGAATGCCAAACTTGGATAACCGGATAACTTTAGGGCATCGGCAAAAAAATGGGTTGCATTGCGCCCCTTTCGATCTGGTTGATAATTAGGGTTGGTATACGTAAAGTCTTTATAGGTAATTTCCTCGGTGCCTTCGGCATTAAACTTAACGGCATAGAAATTTTTGTTTATATAATCTATAACGTCCTTATCGCTAAAGGTATCCCTATCCAACATTTTGCAGGGTCCACACCAAGTAGTGTAAACATCCATAAAAATCTTTTTGGGGTTTTCTTTTTGCGCCGCAAGCGCCTCGTTCATTGTTATCCAATTAATCTGTTGCGCATTTACGGCCCCTATTGTGAGTAAAAAAACAAGCAGTAAAATATTTTTCATCTAAAAATTTTTAAAATTCAAAAGTAATAAAGCAAATAGCGTTCCATAAAGGGGAACGCTATTTTTATATAATGTATTGTGTTTTAACGAATACCGTGCATTAATTTTTTAAGGACTGGATTAAGCATCATAGCAATAAGACCAACACCAATAGGAATTAATGTAAATATTAGGAAGAAGGTTCCCATTGAATATTCAGCCGAAATTTTATCGATCATTCCACCCATAGTATTTGCGGCTTTTTGCCCAACAGCTATGGCAAGGTACCAAACGCCAAACATAAAACCAATCATACGCGCCGGTACCAATTTGCTTAAATAAGACAAGCCTAAAGGCGAAATACAAAGTTCGCCCATAGTGTGCATTAAATAAGCTAATATTAAAAATATCATACTTACGGAGGCCGTCATAGCGCCGGGAGGAATATCTGAAGCCCCATAAGATAAGATTGCAAAGCCTAGGCCCAACAAAATTAAGCCAATACCATATTTTACGGCAGCACTGGGGTTGTACTTACTTTCCCACCAACGTGAAAAGAATGGTGCCAACGTAATAATAAAGAAAGAGTTTAAAATTCCAAACCAGGTAGCGTCTACTTCCAATTCGGTTTGGGTGAATTTATCTGCCAGTCTAAAAATAACCAAGCCCCAAATACCAATAAACGCAATAATCAACGATACGCTAGACCATCCTATTCTCTTATAGGTTTTCTTTACAAGTAAATAAATAACGTATGAAATTATAATTAAGGGAACGGTCGTTAATAGCCCATCAATAATTTTAAAAATAATTGCGGAATCGCCGGTTAAATTTCTATTGGTATAATCCTGCGCAAAAACCGTCATGGAACCCAATGATTGTTCAAAAAAAGCAAAGAAGAAAACAGTCAAAATTCCAAAGATTGAAACTGCTATAAGCCTATCCCTAACAATTGGAAGGTAACGCGCAATTCTTGTAACCAGCAATATTAAAAACATGACAAGCGCTGCAAGCACAACGATATTTGTACCGCTCATTCCACCTATTTCAAAAGGCACTAGCGATTTTGAATAGATAGTTTCTAATGGATCATTAAAAAGGTAAAGCAAGCCTCCAAGAGAAGATAATACAATTAGCACATAGTCGAACATAGTAAACGGATTCAACTTTATTGGTGCCTCCTCTACTTCGTCATTTCGCAATTCGGAGCTTTCTTCGGAATGATGCTTTGTGGATATTTGGCCGAAA
>CAXBDO010000419.1:0-2089 GCA_963974165.1 uncultured Aequorivita sp. | reverse complement strand
AATTGTTGCTATTTTTCTTGGCGTTCCAAAGTTTTTCGCAGGATAAAATTCTAACTGTAAAGGAAATCCAATCCCTGATCGAAAACGATTCCTTGCCCAAAGCACGCACCGAAACTGCAAAAAATATTGCCTATTACAGAGCAGCGAAAAACTACGATTCGCTCGCCAATTATATAAAATTGGAAGGAAGTTTTAAATTGAATAACGGCAATAAAAACCTTGCCGTTAAAAAAGCCGAGTCCCTGACGGCCGAGCTAAAAAAAACCAATGACCCGCATATCATCAAAATAGTATTTACTGAAATGGGCTGGATTTATGATGATGCCGGCCAGCTTCAAAAAGCTTACGATTTATTGAAATTGGCCGTGCCCATAATGAACACCGTTAAAAACCCGAAAAATACAGACGCTGCTTCCATACAATATAGCTTAGGCTATTATACTACAAAGTTGGGGAACTATCCCCTCTCCAAAAAACACTATTTACATTCATTGGCACTCTTGAAAAAAAGTGGGGAGCCAGATTATGTTTTTTACCAGCAATTGTACAATTCCTTGGGCGGACTTATGTGGCAAGAGGCAAAACTGGACAGTGCAAAATACTACTTTCAGGAAGCGATAAAAGTTTTGGAGAAAACAGACGAGGCCGATATTTTAAACAAATATTACCGGCCCGCTTTGGTGAAAATGAACCTTTCCATTTTATGGAATGCATTGGGGAAAAATAGGGAAGCAATAAAAATTTCTGATGAAGCCATTTCGGGATTCCAACAATTTATAGAAAAATCTACAGATGAAGGCAGAATCCATAAGGCTAAGGGCAATCAATTGGTAGCCATTGATAATCTGGCCTCCTACTATAACACCTTGGGTGAATATAGACGGTCGCAGGAATTGATGGAATATTCATATGCCCAAAAGAAGAAATTATTCGAAAAGAACGACATCAATATAATTATATCCTTGATTATACTTGCTGAAGCAAAAACCGCAAACCGTAATTTTGTGGATGCTGCAAAAGACGCAGATGAAGCCCTCGAACTCATAAAAACTAGTTCGGGCGCAGATATGTACTGGGAAGCGGCAGCAATAGTAACCCGCGCCACCATTTACGAACTTACGGGCGATATAGAAAACGCCCAACATTATTATGAAAAAGGCGTTGCACTTTATAGAAAATCGCTTAACGGTACTTATTCAAAAGATTTTCTGGATAATTTAATTGAGCTGTCGCTTTTTTACGCAAAAAACGGGCAGCCTGAAAAAGCCATTGCTATTGCAACAGAGACCTATAAATTTCTTCACGAGGGCGACCTTAAAAATACCTTGCAGGAATTTTACCACACTTTAAACCTTGCACAAGTACATTATTTGCTCAAAAATTATGAAGAGGCAAAAAAATACAGCAATGAGGCCTTAAACTTTAATGTTTTGGGTGAAAATAAAATAAGCACGGCAGATAGTATTTTGGGTCAATATCGGAAACCGCAAGCCCTGCTAATTAATGCCGCCGCCACTTACTATTTAACGGAGCAAATGGATGTAAGCTTTCTGAAAGATTTGTTGCTTCAAATAGAAAAAGGAATTGAAATTTTAAACCAGCGTAAAAAAGTAGTAAACAACAATGAAGATATTACGCTGCTAATAGCTGAAAACAAAGAGCTAATAAATTTTGCCGAGAAGCTTCGGCTCGAACATTTTCAGCTCACAAAAAATGAAATTTATCTGGACAAACTGGTTGCCTTGCACGAATCAAGTATCTACAATCGCATTCGCTCCAGGTTAGATCTTCGCGATAACGTTGCTTTTAAACACATTCCGCAAAAAGTAATAATTCGCGAAAATGATTTAAAAGCTAAAATGGTTTCGGCTTTGGATGATACCCAAAACAATGGTATTTCAACCTTTTTTAAAGCTTCAAAAGAATGGGAGGATTTTTTGGATTCGTTAAAACTGAATTATCCGAAATATTACAAAATGAGGTACGCCACCTTAGAGGAATCTTTGACCCAGCTTCACCAACAAATTCCGCAAAACACCACCGTGGTGCGCTATCTGTTTATTGATGATGGATTGTATGCGTTTATTGT
>CAXBDO010000418.1:0-2106 GCA_963974165.1 uncultured Aequorivita sp. | reverse complement strand
ATCCGTTGGGAGGTATAATCGTTTCACCAATTAAAAATATAAATATTTTTGTTTCGTACACTAACAGTTCCTACCCGCGTTCAGCTTCCCGTTTAGGTCAAAATGGCGAAGAATTAGGCAATGAGCGCTACGATCAATTGGAAACTGGTTTCAAAACTACTTGGCTCAACGACCGTTTACGATTCAATTTAACGCTTTATAAAATCAACAACAAAAACATAAACCTTCCTGTTTATGACGAAACTTGGACAAATATTCTCTACTATGCCAAAGGCGGAAACGACCAGCGTCAAGGGATAGAAGTAGAACTTACCGGACGTCCATTTGAAAATTTGGAATTGATTGGTGGTTACGCATATATCGATGCGCAATACAAAGAACACACCTCCTACGTTTACGGTTCGGCTCCCTTAAATACACCAAAGCACACCTTTAATGCATACGTCAATTATTCTTTCAGAAACAATGTATTGGATGGTCTTTCAGTTGGCGCTGGAGCTTATTATACTGGAGAGCGCCCAATTAACGATTGGTCTTCAGGACCAGTAACTCACGAAGGAATCGTTCCCGGCCAAGAACCGTTTGATGTAGAAGCTTATACTTTGGTGAATTTGCAAGCGGAATATAAATTCAATCAAAATTGGAGTGTTCAATTTTTATTGAATAATGTGTTCGATAAAATAGGTTACAACGCATATAGAACTAGCTATATAAACCAAACCGATCCACGAAACTTTGCTGGAGTGCTACGCTATAATTTTTGATTGTTTGAGTTGTTAGTTGAAAAAGGCACGATCTAGGTTGTGCCTTTTAGTTGTCATAGAAACCCCCGGCAACCTAAGGTTTTTTAAATGAAATTATGAAAAATAAAAAATATACACTTCGGAAATTTATTAACGACGTCCATCTTTGGCTTGGAATAGGCAGTGGTATCATACTACTAATAATCTGTTTAACAGGAACCGTTCTTACTTTTGAAGATGAAATAAAGAGTGCCTTTGCCGAAGAAATAAGCGTTACCCCTACAGCGAACCTTCTGCCAATAGAAGAACTAACAAATAATTTAGTCGCCGAAGGCGAAGTAATGCGTTTAACGATAAGTCCTGAAGCTTTAAAGCCATACGAGTTTTCGGTAAAAACGAGTAAAGAGGATAAGCGCGGTACCACTTTTTATGTTGATCAATATGTGGGTAGTTATTCAAAAGCTGCTCCCAATGTGCTCGACGGCTTTTTTATGACGATGTTTAAAATGCACCGTTGGTTATTATTAGATGTTTCTATTGGAAGACCCATCGTTGGCGTGGCAACCATAATTTTTTTAATACTTTCCATCTCTGGCATCGTATTATGGTTTCCGAAGAAAAAATTAAAAAAACTAAAATGGAAACATCTAAAACCAGGATTAAAAATTGCGTGGCGCGCAAAATGGAAACGTCTTAACCACGACCTACACGTTACTCTAGGATTTTATACTGCTATATTTTTAATTATAATGACGCTTACAGGTTTGTTCTGGTCTTTTGAATGGTATAAAGATGCAGGAAGTGCAGTTTTGGGCACCGAAATTTTTGGCGGTCGCAGTGGCGGAACAAAAATAGAATCTAATGTTGCCCCAGATAAAGCGATTGTAGATTTTGCCGAAATAATAAATATCACCCAACAAGAATTACCTTTTAAAGGCACTACTGTTTTACAAATACCTAAAACTGAAACAGAAATTTTTAGCGTTAGAAAATACCACGATCAGGATTTTTTCCAGACTGCAACAGACGAGTTAAAAATTGATCGCGGCGGTACCGTTATTTCAAAAGAAATTTTTTCAGAAAAACAATTGAATGTTCAAATTGCGAGTTCCATAAAAGCCATACATATGGGAACAATTTTCGGCTGGTTTTCAAAAACTATTTATTTTATTTCCTGCCTAATCGCAACTAGTCTACCTGTAACCGGTGTGATTATTTGGCTCAATAAATTAAAGAAAAAACCGAAAAAGCAAAGAAAAATCAAGGCGTAGAACTAGAAACCTGAAGTATTTTTCCGTTGTAAAATTTATTACCTGTTAAAGAAAAATCCATAATATATTGGGCCATTTCAGAAGCTGAAAGT
>CAXBDO010000417.1:0-2134 GCA_963974165.1 uncultured Aequorivita sp. | reverse complement strand
AACAATGGTATATTCATATTATTAACGCGCGCGAAGAGGAAATTGATACGGTTTTAGTAATGTCTCGTGGCAATAACGACGAAAAAAAAACGTCTACCCTCCGTCATAATTTAGGCAATATTACAGCAAAGACCGTTACTAAAGTTGAATTGATTTCGTTGGATGTTTTAAGCTTTTCAAACGAATATTGGGTTACCTATTTTGCGGGGAACAGGCTTTTTGAAAAACGATTCTTCTTTCAACCCCACGATATTTCAGATAAAAACGTGGTTTCACTTCCTGTGATGGATTGCGAGGGAGTGTTGGCGAAATAGAAACGTGATGCTAAAAGTTGAAATCGATTCCTTTTCGTATGCCAAAAACACAATATTAAGCAACATCCATTTCACGCTTAACCCTGGCGAACATCTTAGCATTCTTGGCGAAAGCGGTTGTGGAAAATCTACGCTTTTACATTTGGTTTACGGCCTGCTCCATTTAGAGCACGGCAGCATTCACTACAATCAGAAAGAATTGCTTGGTCCTACCAAAGCTTTAATTCCGGGTGAATCTTTTATGAAACTCGTAGCTCAGGAATTCAATATTATGCCATTCGCCACAGTTGCCGAAAACCTTGGGTCGCACCTTTCGGCTTTAAGCGACAATAACAATGCGCGAATAGAAGAACTTCTGGAAGTTGTGGAAATGGAAGCTTTCAAAAATACTTTGGTTAAAAATTTAAGCGGCGGACAAAAACAGCGTGTGGCTTTGGCAAAAGCGTTGGCCAATGAACCAGAAATACTTTTGCTGGATGAACCCTTCAGCAATATAGATGTATTTCGAAAAAATAAATTACAGCGAAAAATTTTCGGTTATCTGAAACAAAATAACATTGGCTGTATTACCGCAACCCACGACATCGATGAAGCCTTGGCGTTTTCAGACCAAATTATTATGCTAAAAAATGGTAGTGTGGAAATGAGCGGCACCCCACAACATATTTATAACAATGTAACAACCCATTATCAGGCTGGTTTTTTTGGGGAAGCGAACTTGCTGGCTGAAAATCTTGTTATTCCAAATGGCACTTTTAAGGAAATTGTAGTTTTTCCGCATCAATTAAAAATTTCAAACGAAAAAACTGCGCTGGAAGTAAGGGTAAAAAAAAGCTATTTTAAGGGCAGTTATTATCTTATCGAGGCAATATTTAAAGATACAATAGTATTCTTCACGCATACAATTCCAATAGCGCCAACTACCATTTGCTGGCTTCAACTTTCGGAAAAAAACTAGACCACAACTATCATTTTCCCTTTGTTTTTGCCATCAAACAAATCGATAAAGGCTTGGGGTGTATTTTCAAATCCTTCTACCACAGTCTCCAAATAAGAAAGTTTATCCTGCTCCATCCACTTCCCCAATTGCTTTTGTGCGGGACCAAAATCTTTTAGAAAATCGCGCACAATAAACCCCTGCATTAAAATACTATTTTTAATGAGCAAAGGTTCTACCCGCGGCCCCATCGGTTTTTCAGTTTTATTGTAAAGTGAAATGGCACCGCAATTTATAACCCTTCCAAACTTATTCATATTTTGTAGGGCGGCATCCAAAATTTCGCCTCCAACATTGTCGAAATAAACATCAACTCCATCGGGGCAGGCATCTTTTATAGCACTTTGCATGTTCTTAGCTGTTTTGTAATTGATGGCATTATCAAATCCAAACTTCTCCTGTATGCGTTCAATTTTTTCCTCGGTGCCAGCAATACCCACTACACGGCATCCCTTTATTTTTCCTATTTGGCCGGCAATACTGCCCACAGCCCCAGCAGCGCCAGAAACCAAAAGCGTCTCACCTTTTTGTAATTTACCTATTTTTTCCAGACCCAAATATGCTGTTAGGCCCGTGAGACCCAACACTCCCAAATAAGCTTTTAAAGGCGCATTTTTACGGTCTACTTTGTTTAAACCATTCCCGTTTGAAATTTGATATTGCTTCCATTGAAGCATCCCATTCACAAAATCACCCTTTTGAAAATTTTTGTTGTTAGATTCAACAACCTCTGCAATAATGCCCGATTCCAAAGGCTGTCCCACTTCAAATGGCGGGATGTACGATTTTTCATCGCGCATCCTTCCGCGCAAATACGGATCTA
>CAXBDO010000416.1:0-2135 GCA_963974165.1 uncultured Aequorivita sp. | reverse complement strand
GGATGTTTCTTATGGATTTTATCAAAAAAGCATTGCTACCAATAAAGCTATTACTGGACAAAGCTGGAATCCAACAGTTATAGATTTTCCGGTGAATAGATCTTTCGCTTTTAGCGCCGGAAAGAGAATTGGAGATAACTTAAGCGTTCTTTTTACTGCAGGTCAGGCCGAAGAATTTGAATACCGCGAAGGCGCTTTTAAACAATACCGTTCCAACTTTTTGGATGATGTATTTCCCGATGCCATTACTTGGAACAGGGAAGTTGCAACCTCTGGCCTTTTCCATATTAGGTTAAGGGCCGATGATTACAATGACATTAAGTTCAACACTTTATTGATCAACAAAATTGAGGACGAAGTTTTTGAAGGCGGGCGTTCGGGTGAAGCCGTTATTTTCGAAGAGACGGATCCGGAAGAAAATCTTTCACAATTTATTCGAGACCAGAATCTTAAAAAAACTTTGCTTTCGGTAACCCAACTGAGCGGGGAACACAAAATTGGAAAAAGAAACGAACTGGAATGGGCTGCGGGCTATAATTTTTTAAGCGCCGATGAACCAAACCGTATTCGGAATGAAGTAAACTTTAATGAAAACATTGTGCAATTGGGCCGCACGGGTGGGTTTCAACAGCGAAAAAGCATCCAAAAAATTGAGGATACTGAATATAACGCCCGTATAAATAATCTCTTTAAAGTTTTAGACGAAGATGAAAATCAACTTCATATAAACATTGGGGGCACTTTCAGAAATAAAAATCGCGATTTTGGCTCGCAGTTCTTTGGAGTTGAAGAGACCCAAACGAATGCCATTAACCCAGAAAGTATTGATGCAATTTCCGAAATTTTTACACAGCAAAATTTCAATAACGGCTTATTGCAAAGAAATTCACTTCCCCCAGATTTTTATACTGGGCAGTTGCAATCTAGTGCCGGATACACCACCATTACTGGAATTTCAGGAAAAATAACGTTACAGGCCGGGTTGCGATTTCAAAGAGACAATATAGCTGTAGATTGGGATGTAAACAATTTTCCGGGAAGGGAAGGCCACACCCAAAAAGACTACCGTAGGTTATTTCCGTCCTTCAACATAAAATACGCGCTTAACGAAAAACACAGCCTTCGTTTTGCCAATAGTTTTACTACCACCTTGCCAGAATTTAAAGAGATCGCACCGTTCGAGTATGTATCGACCGTGGGCCAAGTTACCCGTGGCAATCCCGACATTGAAGCTTCCCTAAACCGAAATTTCGATTTAAAGTGGGAATTCTTTCCTTCGAAAGACCAATTGTTATCTCTCACCGGCTTTTATAAGCTTATTGAAGACCCGATCAACAAGATTCAAGATCGGGGATCTGCCGGAGTATTCTCATATTTCAATGCGGGCAATGAGGCCGAAGTATATGGTTTGGAGATTGAAGGCCGAGTAAACCTAATTTCAGGCGATGAAAATCCAAATTTAAGGCTTAGTGTAAACGCCTCGAGAATGTGGCATACACAAGATTTGAAAGAAATTTATGACGAAAATGGAAACTTCGCTAGAACCTTTAGATACAAAGGCTTAACAGAAACAGGCCTTGAAGGTGCCTCAAACTGGATCGTGAATGGCGCTTTGAATTTCAGCACAAATACTAAAAATCCACTCGAAGCGACAGTTGCAGGAAATTATGCTTCCGATAAAATTTATGCTCTTGGTTCTCCCGAATTCCAGACTTCCGGCGATGTAAACTACAACGATGCCATTGTTGAAAAAGGTTTCTTTTCAATAGACTTCATCTTAAGCAAAGAAATATCGAAAAATTTTAAAATAGGGTTTTCCGCCAAAAACATCCTAAATCCCGAAATAAAAAGAACCCAATTAATTAAGCCCAGCACCACCAATATTGAAACGGAAGAAACTGTGCTTTCCTACACCCGCGGGGCGCGATTGGGCCTAAACCTTAACTATATTTTTTAAATCAAATAATGTCTAATTTCAATTAAAACTAAAATGAAAAACTTTAAAAAATTTGTATTATCAATTGCAGTAGTAAGCTCTCTATTTCTTACCTCTTGCAGCAGCGACGATGGTTTTACCCCTGAAGAGGAAGACCCAATTGAAAACACCCAACTAACGGGAGCTTTGGAAACCAATA
>CAXBDO010000415.1:0-2160 GCA_963974165.1 uncultured Aequorivita sp. | reverse complement strand
ACTAAACCAAGCACAGAATATATGTTCAGTTCAATGGGTGCAAGTTACTTAATGACAGATTCACAAGAAGTTGTCAAAAGGGGTTCTGACTTTATTTGGTACGGATTGGACAATTTGTTTCCACAACACACAATCAGATTGTATCAAAATTCTGCAACACAAAACGCATTGGTGAATTCAATTTCATCTTCCTGAAGGTCTAGGTATATTTTTTCGTAAACGCGGGAATTATGGATTTCGGGCCTAATAACTATTTCGCCTTTTTCATCGGCTTCCAAAATAAGTTCTTCAAAATCTTCTTCCACATTGCCATAAAGGAGCAAAAGCTCGATTATTTTATGTTCCAACTGCAATTGTACATCTACCTTTTCAATTTTCTTTTCGGTAGGAATTACCTGAAAAGCCTCTTGCAGTATTTCAGCTTTTTTGGATGTATCTTTTTTATTTTTTTGAAAAATCTGCGCCAGCGTATTAAACAGCACCTGCTCCGAAATATCCATGATTCGGGAACATTCCTTAATGTACACTTCGCGCTTAATTACATCTGGAATTTTAGAAATACTGTTAACCATATCGTGTATGGTTTCCGATTTTTTTATCGGGTCATTCTTGGCTTCAGAAGCAAGCAACGAGGCTTTAAAAGTGATAAAATCCTTTGCGTTTTCTTCAAGATAAAGCGTAAGTTCTTCCAACGAATTTTTTCGTGAAAAACTATCTGGATCCTCTCCCTGTGGGAAAGTGCAAATTTTCACGTTCATGCCCTGTTCCAAAATCAGGTCAATTCCTCGTAATGAAGCTCGCAATCCGGCCGCATCGCCGTCAAATAAAACGGTTATATTTTTTGTAAGCCTATTGATAAGCCTAATCTGCTCTGATGTTAGGGCCGTTCCCGAGGATGAAACCACGTTGTGGATTCCCGTTTGGTGAAACTGGATAACATCTGTATAACCCTCTACCAAATAGCAGTTATCTTCCTTGGCAATGCTTTGCTTGGCGTTGAAAATACCATAAAGCACCTTGCTCTTGTGGTAAATATCGCTTTCTGGCGAGTTTAAATATTTTGCCGCTTTTTTATCGGAAGTTAAGATACGTCCGCCAAAACCCAAGGTACGGCCGCTCATACTTAAAATGGGAAACATTACCCGTCCTTTAAAACGGTCGAATTGCTTTTCTTCCTTTACAATTGAAAGCCCCGTCTTTTCAAGAAATTCTAGCTTATAGCCTTTTTTAATGGCATGACTTGTAAAAGCATCCCACGAATCTGGGGAATATCCAAGCTCGAATTTTTTAATGGTTTCCTCAGTAAAACCGCGTTCCTTAAAATAAGAAAGACCGATAGCCTTGCCCTCTTCGGTTTTAAGCAAAGTGCTATGAAAATAATCTTTGGCAAATTCACTTACCAAATAAAGGCTTTCGCGTTCGTTTGCGTGTTCCTTATCTTCATCTGTCTGCTCGGTTTCGTCTATTTCAATACCATATTTTTTGGCAAGAAATTTTATGGCCTCGGGATAGGTAAAATGTTCGTGTTCCATTAAAAATGAAACTACATTACCCCCCTTTCCACTACTGAAATCTTTCCAAATTTGTTTTACAGGGCTAACCATAAAACTCGGGGAGCGCTCATCGGTAAATGGGCTGAGGCCCTTAAAGTTGCTGCCCGATTTTTTTAACTGTACAAAATCGCCAATTACCTCCTCTACACGGGCGGTTTCAAAAACATTGTCTATGGTGGTTTTGGAAATCAGGATGCTGGTATTTTAGATTGTTGGACCGTTGAATTTTTGAAGTGTAAAAATAGGGATATTAAAAAAGAAACCTGCAAGAATTTAATAATTCCATGCAGGTTTAAAATAACGAATATTGTAAAGTTATAATGGCTAGTCTACATCAAAACGAAGTCCGAGCGAGACGTTGTGTTGGTCTAGAGCATTGTTCTTAAAAATGGTGTTTAAATCGTACTTAGCATAAACCGCAACGCCTTGCCAGCCAATGTAGCCGCTAAGTCCGTAAATAAATTGATTGGTGTTGTAATCTGCTTTCAACTTCAATTTTTGGTCTTCGCCCTCTTCCTCAAATTTTAATTTTTGGCGCGAGCTCAAGTTAATTCCTGCATAGCCGCCAAGGCCCACTGTAATTTTGTTTTCGGTGCTATAACGAAAA
>CAXBDO010000414.1:0-2163 GCA_963974165.1 uncultured Aequorivita sp. | reverse complement strand
TTACACAAATAGCAGCAATTGATCAATTAAAAAGCAATGACATAATTAAAAATCAGATAGCCTTAATATATGAAGAGAAGGAAAGCTTACTTAAAGCATTACTTCAACATAAATTTATTGAGAAAATCTATCCAACCCAGGCAAATTTCATTCTTATAAAAGTGGATGATGCCAACAAGCGTTATACCGAACTGCTCGAAAATGGAATTGTGGTTCGCAATAGAAGTTCGCAACCACTATGTCAGAATACGCTTCGAATAACAATTGGTACAACTACCGAAAACCAAAGACTAATCACCATTTTAAAAACCCTGAAATAATGAAAAAACGTGTATTATTTATAGACCGCGACGGCACAATTATAAAAGAAACCGTAGATGAACAAATTGATGGTTTTGAAAAAATGATCTTTTACCCAGAAGTATTTACGTATCTGGGTAAAATTGCCAAGGAATTGGATTTTGAATTGGTAATGGTAACCAATCAGGATGGTTTGGGCACCTCGTCGTTTCCTGAAGATACCTTTTGGCCGGTCCACAATTTTATAATAAAAGCTTTTGAAAATGAAGGGGTGTGGTTTAGTGAGGTTATTATTGATCGCACGTTTCCGCATGAAAAGGCAAATACGCGCAAGCCTCAAACTGGGTTGTTGGAAAAATATTTTTCAGATGAATATGATCTTGAAAATTCATTTGTAATAGGCGATAGGCTAACAGATATAGAGTTGGCCAAAAACCTTGGTGCTAAAGGAATTTTCATAAATGATAACACCAATTTGGGAGTCGCTGAAATTTCTTTAAAAGCTGAGGAACTTCAAAAATATATCGTTTTGGAAACTAACTGTTGGCAAAAAATTTATGGGTTTTTAAAGCTGGAACAACGGGTTTCAGAAATTTATCGAAAAACCAATGAAACTGAAATATCAATTAAATTAAATCTGGATGGTACCGGGAAGAGCGATATAAACACGGGGATTGCCTTTTTCGACCATATGCTGGACCAATTGGCTCGACACGGGCAAATGGACTTGCAAATAAACGTAAAAGGCGATTTGGAAGTTGATGAACACCATACCATAGAAGATACTGCAATTGCCTTGGGAGAAGTGTTCAATAAGGCCTTGGGCGATAAATTGGGAATGGAGCGCTACGGATTTTGCTTACCTATGGACGACTGTTTGGCTCAGGTAGCAATAGATTTCGGCGGACGAAATTGGCTAGTTTGGGAAGCAGATTTTAAACGCGAAATGATTGGCCAAATGCCTACGGAAATGTTTTATCATTTCTTTAAAAGCTTTACGGATGGTGCTAAGGCAAACCTCAACATAAAAGCTGATGGCACCAATGAACACCACAAAATTGAAGCAATATTTAAGGCTTTTGCCAAAGCAATAAAAATGGCCGTAAAACGCGATGTAGAAAAAATGATTTTACCGTCCACGAAGGGAATGTTGTAAACGCGAAATACGATGGACGAAAGACGAAAGACGAGCCACGAGCGACGAGCGACGAAAAAAGTAAAAATGAAGTAGGAAATTTAATGGAAAATAAAATAGAAAATAAATTGAAAGTTTCGCCTCATTCGGAGGCAGGTGGGAGGCTTGTTATAATCAATTACGGCGCGGGCAATATCCAAAGCATCAAGTTTACATTAAAAAGGCTTGGGGTTGAAGCTGTTTTAACCGACGATGAAGCGGAAATTCGCAATGCAGATAAAGTTATTTTTCCCGGTGTAGGCGAAGCGAGTAGCGCGATGAAAAAATTAAAAGCCAGTGGTCTCGATAAGGTAATTCCCACCTTGAAACAACCTGTTTTAGGAATCTGTTTGGGGATGCAATTGCTCTGTAATTCTTCCGAAGAGGGGAAAACAACTGGTTTAGGTGTTTTTGATGTGGATGTAATAAAATTTTCAAACAATGTAAAAGTGCCACAGATAGGGTGGAACCAAATTCAAAATCTGAAATTGAAATTATTTGAAAATATTTTTGAAAATGAATATATGTATTTGGTGCATAGTTATTACGCGCCATTGTGTAAAGACACAATTGCTACCTCAGAATATGGGGTTGAATACACTTCGGCTTTACAAAAGAACAATTTTTATGGCGTGCAATTTCACCCAGAAAAAAGCAGTATTGCGGGCGAGCAGATTTTAAAAAACTTT
>CAXBDO010000413.1:0-2171 GCA_963974165.1 uncultured Aequorivita sp. | reverse complement strand
GGTCAAGAACAGGATTTTACAGAAAATTATTTGAATCTGCCGGTAATGTGTTGGAAAATGGAAGCACCAATGTGCTTGAAACCAATTTTGATGATGCACAATACTTTTCAGATTATTATATTAAACGAGCCGATTTCGTAAAAATGGATAATATTTCGCTAGCCTACACAGTTCCTTTTGAAAAAATAACTTTTAGAGCTACTGCAACGGTAACAAATGTTTTTACCATTACCGAGTATGACGGCCTTGATCCTGAAATTTCAAGCGGGATAGATAATAACTTTTACCCAAGACCTCGTGGTTTTGTTCTTGGATTTAATTTCACATATTAATAAACAATAACTATGTACAACAATTTAAAAAAGGTTTTTTTCTTCTTTTTTGCCTCACTTATTTTAGTGTCTTGTAGCAAGAATTTAGATCTTATCCCAGAAGATGGTAGAAATACCTCTGAGAGTGCTTTTAACGATCCCAGTTCCTATAAAGCTTTTCTAGCTAAAATATATGCCGGACTTTCTTTAAGCGGACAAGAAGGACCCGCTGGCCAGCCAGATTTGGAAGGGCTAGATGAAGGTTTTTCCAATTACGTTAGACTTTATTGGATGATGCAAGAGCTTACAACAGATGAAGCTGTTATGGGCTGGAACGACGGTACCATTCGTGATCTCCACGGGCAAAACTGGACCTCAGGAAATGAATTTATTAGAACAATGTATGCGCGTATTGCATATCAAGTTGCACTTTGCAACGAATTTTTAAGACAAACAACCCCAGATTTACTGGACAGCCGTGGTGTTAGTAGCGAATTACGCGCAGAAATTCAAAATTATAGAGCCGAGGCTCGTTTTATGAGAGCTTTGAGTTACTGGCACTTTATGGACCTTTACGGAAATCCACCATTTGTAACAGAAAACGATGCCATTGGCGCCTTTTTACCTCCTCAAATTCAGCGGGCAGATTTGTTTAATTATGTAGAAACTGAACTTTTAGAAATAGAGGATAGTATGATTGCTGCAAAGCAAAATGAATATGGGAGAGCTGATAGAGGAGCTCTTTGGACCTTATTGGCAAAAGTATATTTAAACTCTAAAGTTTACACAGGTACTGACCGTATGGTAGACGCTTTAACTTATTGCAATAAGGTAATTGGAGCGGGCTATAGTATTGCGCCAATACCCTATGAAAATTTATTTTTGGCAGACAATAATAGCAATGGCGCACAGGCAGAATCAATTTTTGTAGTTCCATTTGATGGCATAAGAACAAAGTCTTTCGGGGGAATGACGTTTTTAGTCCACGCCCCAGTTGGAGGCGATATGGACCCTGCCCTATTCGGAATTAATGGTGGCTGGGCAGGAATTAGAACCACATCTACATTTGTGGAACAATTTCCAGGCGAAGAAAATTCTGCTGATGGCAGAGCTCGATTCTTTACCACAAATCAATCTAAAGAAATAACTAATATTGCGAATTTTCAAGATGGTTATGCTGTTGAAAAATTTAAGAATATTGATGTAAATGGCAACCCTGGTTCAGACCCTAATGATCATCCCGATACCGATTTTCCAATGTTCCGTTTAGCAGATGTGTATTTAATGTATGCCGAAGCCGTAGTTAAAGGTGGTGGTGGAAGTACTGCAACGGCTGTTGAATATATTAATCAACTTAGACAGAGAGCTTACGGGAACACTGACGGAAACATTGGTGTATCAGACTTAACACTGAATTTTATTTTAGCAGAAAGATCGCGAGAGCTTCATTGGGAAGCACATAGAAGAACAGATCTTATTCGTTTCGACCAATTTTCTGATAATGGTGTATGGCCATTTAAAGGCAACGTTCCGCAAGGAACAACAACTGAAGCTTTTCGAGACTTGATGCCGCTTCCTGATACCGATTTAAGTGTAAATCCCAATTTAGTTCAAAACCCTGGCTATTAATTTTTAAACTTTAAAAAAATGAAAAAACTAATATTATTTTTAACACTAGGAATCACAATGCTAGCAATTCAATCTTGCGAAACAGAAGATGATGTAGTGTTTGTGGCACAAGAAACAGAGGGTGTTGTTTTTACAAATAACGTTCTTCCTAAATATATACTTACCCAAGCAACTGCTACCAATATTGGAGAGCGTTTTACATGGGAATCTTCAGATTTTGGAGAACCTACC
>CAXBDO010000412.1:0-2183 GCA_963974165.1 uncultured Aequorivita sp. | reverse complement strand
ATTAAACTATTTATATTATAATTTAAAAATCCCGAAGCATTTGTTTCGGGATTTTTGTGCTAAAAAAACTATCTTTATTGGTGCGTAAAATGCACGACACACAAAACCAAACATGAAAAAAATCTACATAGAATTTAAATGGGCCATCATCTTTACAATTACTATACTTTGCTGGATGTTGCTAGAGAAAACCCTGGGGTGGCACGAAGAACAAATTGAAGACCATTGGTGGCTAACAATGCTCTTTGCCCCCTTCTCTATTTTAATGTATTTATTGGAAATGCGTGAAAAACGAAGAAGGGTCTATGGCGGGAAGATGACTTGGTTACAAGCATTTCTTTCAGGGGCCATATTGAGTGTATTTATTGCGCTACTTTCACCCTTGGCCCAATATATAACCCATAATTATATTACTCCGGAATATTTCAACAATGTAATTGAATACTCTGTAACCAACGATTTAATGACACGTACCAAGGCAAATGAGTACTTCAACATCAATAACTATATGTGGCAATCGCTGTTTGGCGCTTTAGGTTTTGGCCTTGTAACCGCAGCTTTGGTTGCTATTTTCGTCAGGAAAAAATAAATTTTAAATCTAATTATATTAATATACGCTTTACAAGATTATAAGCCTACTGCCTAATAGGAGGCAACTCATACAAGAACCTCAATTTTTTCATAACTTAGCTTTTAAACCAAACCTTAAAATTCAATAATTATGAAAAAACTAATCGTATCAATCACAGTACTTACCCTATGTTTTGCATCCTGTAAGGACGAAACAAAGGAACCGATGGAAGCAGACAATGCTATAGCCACAGATAGCATTGCAATAGAAGAGCCCGAAACCCCAGAGGCACCTATGGATTCCATAGCTATGCATAAAGCTTGGGAAGCTTATATGACGCCTAGCGAACCCCACCAAATGATGGCTGAGGAAGTTGGAAAATGGAATAACGATATGACTTTTTGGATGGGCGCTGGTAGCGAACCTTCAAAAGCAACCTCAACCGCCGAAATTAAAATGATCCTGGGCGGTCGTTACCAAGAATCTACGCACAAAGGCGATATGATGGGAATGCCTTTTGAAGGCAGATCTACTGTAGCTTTCGACAATGCTACCAAAGAAACAATTTCTACCTGGATAGACAATATGGGTACGGGTATGATGGTGCTTAGGGGAATCTATGACCCAGCTACTAAAGTAATAACATCGCACGGCACTATGGTAGACCCTATGACGGGTAAAGAGCGCAAGGTGCGCGAAATTTACACTTTTGTAGATGAAAACACCCGTAAATTGGAAATGTTTGAAACCCTGGAAGGCAGCGAAGAGTACAAAAGCATGGAGATTATTATGAAAAGAGCATAAGTATCTTTTACAATATAAAAAAGCATCCTGTTTCCCAGAAAAACAGGATGCTTTTCTATTTTTAGGGGGTTGAAATTAAATAGTTCAAAAAATATTTTTTTACGTATCTTGAAACTCCATAGCACCCAGTATGCGCCTTATTATTACACTTTTTTTAGTTTTAGTTTTCCTTGCCCAAACTTTTGCCCAAAGTAACAAGGACCAAACCCAAATGTTACAGGAGGCCCAAAGCATCTTGTATTACCAACCTAAGGAAGCTTTAAAAATAGCCGCACATTTAATCCAGAATTCCGGGAATAACAGCTTGTTGATTGAAAGCTACCTTTTGGAAGCAGCTTCGCATTACGCTATGGGCAATTTTAATAGCGCAACCAAGGCCTACGTCGAAGCAAAAAAGCTCTCGGACGCGGCCAATGATATAGAAATGCGGCTAAAGGTTAGCACTTCCTCATTCCATTTATTGAATCAGCTGGGGTTGAATATAGTAGCAGAAGAATATTATTTAAGAACAAAAGCCGAAACAAAAAACCAAAATGATTTTCCTATAAACCATTATCTGCAAGGTTCCGCCGCACTTATTAGCGCAAATAAAGCTGGTGAAAATGACAATTTCAAAAAGGTTTTGGAACAGCTTCAAAAGGCCAATTCCTATTTTGAAAAAATCCCCGATTTCAAATTAATCAATGAAACCAACACGGTTATCATTGAATCCTATTTAAAGGCAGTTCCTTTAGATTCTGCACAAAATTTCTTTGAGGCCACGCTTCAAAATACAGTTGGCGAACACCCCAATAATTTTATTAAAATG
>CAXBDO010000411.1:0-2188 GCA_963974165.1 uncultured Aequorivita sp. | reverse complement strand
GCAATGCAACACGCCTGCGAATTAACGCCATCAACTATGGCTGCAGTTTTAGGACTGGAAGACCATTTGGTGGAACAGATATGTGCAAATACTCCTGGAGTTGTGGTTGCAGCAAATTACAACTGTCCCGGCCAATTGGTTATTTCTGGCGATGTGGATGCGGTTGGTAAAGCCTGCGAAAGTTTAAAGGAAGCTGGCGCACGAAGAGCTTTGATATTACCCGTAGGCGGAGCGTTCCACAGCCCATTGATGGAGCCAGCCCGCGAAGAATTGGCAGCTGCTATTGAAGCAACAACTTTCACGGCACCTGCCTGCCCAATCTACCAAAACGTTTCTACGTTTGCCGTTACAAACCCTTCCGAAATCAAGGAAAACCTAATCTTCCAACTCACCGCTCCGGTTAAATGGACGCAAAGTATCCAGAACATGATAAAAGACGGCGCCACCAAATTTATTGAGGTTGGCCCAGGAAATGTGTTGCAGGGATTGGTTAAAAAAATAGATAATTCCGTAGAAACTGAAAAAGCGGAATTTTAGTAGCATCAGATTGCTTTGAAAACTAAAAAAAACGCCGAAGGATTATATATTCCTTCGGCGTTTTTCAAATGTATGCGTATTTTTTTTATGCGCTTATGCTGCATTCCTCACAATCCTTCACTTTGCCATAATAGGTCTCGCGATATTTGTGGACTGTTTTAAAAGGAACGTTTAAAAATCTTTTTTTAATGTAGATCACACTTGTTGTGAACATTCCCATTTTTTCTGTAAATCTTTTTTCTTTTCTTGTTTGTCGTTTCACTGAAACTAACTTCATCATTGCTTTTTTGACCCCCTTTAGCCCTCAAAACATAGTAAATGAAAGCAAAAGTACAGAGTACTATTCAGGTGCAAAGAAACGGAGATTTGTTGCCAATTCCTAAAAATAAGCGTTAAAACCGGGCCAAACATTGCTTAATTCTTAAAAATAACGCCGTTTTTCATTACAAAAACCACGTTTTCGAGTGTTTTAATGTCTTCAACAGGGTTACCGTCTACCGCTATAATATCTGCCAAAAATCCTTCAGCTAGCTGGCCATTTTCCATTTCAACCTTTAAAAGTTTTGCCGCGACTAAGGTGGCCGATTGAATAGCTTCCATTGCTGGCATTCCTGCTTCTACCATATACCCAAATTCCTTTGCATTTTGCCCATGTGGAAAAACCCCTGCATCCGTTCCAAAAACAATTGGCACCCCTTTTTTATAAGCTATAGCAAACATATCCTGGATTTTTGGACCTATCTCCAAAGCTTTGGGAACTATAATAGCTGGATAATAATTTTCGATTTTAGCCTGATCGCTAACAAATCTGCCGGCTGTAATTGTGGGCACTAAATAGGTATTATTGCGCTTCATTAGCTCCATTGTTTCTTCACTCATAAGTGTGCCGTGTTCTATAGTCTTCACACCTGCGCGAATGGCGCGCTGCATGCCTTCATCGCCGTGGGCATGTGCTGCAACCTGCATATCGTAATCTTTGGCGGTGTTTACTATGGCTTTAATTTCTTCTTCGGTAAACTGTGGGTTCTTTCCGCTTTTAGCTACGCTTAAAACGCCGCCGGTTGCAGTAATCTTTATCCAATCTGCGCCATTTTTGTAGCGTTGCCTTACGGCTTTTGCTGCATCTTCAACCCCGTTTATAACCCCTTCAGCCGGACCTGGATCGCCCATCAATTCTCTTTTGCGACCATTGGTTGGGTCTGCATGCCCGCCGGTTGTGGCAAGCGATTTCTCTGCGGTAAAAATTCTTGGGCCATCAGTTTTCCCTGAATTTATGGCGTTTCGAAGCGCCACGTTTACGCCACTGCCGCCAAGGTCTCGCACGGTTGTAAAGCCGGCCATTAAAGTTCTTTTCGCAATTTCCGCAGCATTAAAGGCTACGTCGGCCTCATTTAGTGTGAAAGGTTTTAAATACCCATCGCGGCTCGATTCGCCCTCAATATGCACGTGCATATCGGTTAAACCCGGAAGCACTGTCTTATTTTTTAAATCTATTACTCTGTCTTCAGTATTTTTTGGCATACTATATCCATCCTCTATCCGGGCAATTTTATTTCCGGAAACAACGATTGTTTTTTCAGAAAGTACTTTCCCATTTTTGGTGTCGATTATTTTTCCGCAATGTAAAAGTATGTCTTGTGCAGAGCTCCCG
>CAXBDO010000410.1:0-2200 GCA_963974165.1 uncultured Aequorivita sp. | reverse complement strand
TTTTTATTGTTTTGCTCTGCGGCCTTTTGCTGTTGTGCTTCCTGCAATTGCTTTGCGTAATCATCAATAAGTAGGGCCAGTTCGCCTTCATTGCCGCGAACAAATTCATATTTTTTTGAAGAAAGGGATGCGTCTTCCAAGCCTTTCAAAAAAAATTGATACGCCTTGTTTTCCGTTTTGTTGAAATCGGTATCTCGGGAAATCCAGATTAATTGTGGGGTTTCCGTTTGTAAGGCAATTTCGGCTTGCGCTTGGATAAATCGCGATTCGGTTTCCCCGGGAATTTTTCGCCCCGGAAAGTTTCCTAAAATATGTACCGAAAATTGCGATTTTTCAATGGCCGCTTTGGTGGAGGCAGTATGTGTTTCAACATCTGTACTGTTAGAATTGCCCGTAATAATATTGTAGCCTTTTTCCTTTAATTCGGCAATAATCCCATCGCGTCGGTCTATGAGCGAATCATTTACTTCCGCCATAAAAATTGTAAACCTAGCTTCACTTTTTTCTTCTTTGGGAGTAGGTGTTGGGGTTTCGGTTTGTCCCACTTCTGCGGAAAAATCGTCGAAGATTCGCACCAGGGCGTTGCGAAGCTGAATCATTTGTGTGCTAAATTCGGGACTTGTATTTTTTAACGGATCGCCATAATCATCATCGTCGTGAAACGGGAAGCCACTGGTGCCACGCAGTTTTTCCAACCAATCTGTATGTGGAATATTAGACATAAAAACTGGGATGATGCGGGAGCGGTTGCCTACGGTTAAACCAACTTTTTCCTTGCTGACCTTTTCGTAGAAATGTTCCAGTTCCTTTTTGCAGTAATCAGACTGTGGGTAGAGCCGTGAGTAAAGGCAAATCATAATGGCCGATTTGTCTATGGCCTCTGCAATGGAATTGTCGAAAACCTCGCTGCGGTCCAGATTGTTGGAATCCCACCAAATTTTAATGTTTTTGGAATGCTTGTTTAATTTGGTGTCTAGATATTTGTAGAACTGATCTATCCACCCGTCTTCCTCGAAAGTTTCAGATTCATTATCTGCGTGGACGTAACTAATAAAAATGTCGTATTCATACCCGGGAATTAAAGCCATAGTGCACCAATTTTAAATGAAATTTATATTGGGGAGGGCTAATTTTATGGGAAGAGGAATACTATTTCGTACTAATTTACAAATTGATATTATAAATGTGCCTAATTATCAAGAAAATGCACCATTAATTTTGAAATACAGTTGCTTTTAAAGCAGAATAAAGAGGAAGATTGTGAAGAAGCAGCAGTTTACCCGAGCTATATAATAAAATTAAAAAACGGTATACATAGGCTATTTCGTTATCTTGGTCCCCGCAAATAACATAGTTTTTTTCAATGAAAGCCGCCAAAAATACAAGCTTAATAGTTTTAGCCTTTTTTTCTATTTATGTTATTTGGGGCTCCACTTATATGCTCAATAAAGTTGCGGTAGGGGAGCTGCCGCCGTTTTTTTTGGCATCTATCCGTTTTACGAGTGCGGGAGTTCTTATTTTTATTATTTCAAAAATAATGGGCAAAAGCCTGGCCATTACCAAAAAGCAGTTTATAAACTCATTTATTGTGGGCGTACTGTTTTTGTCATTCGGAAACGGCATAATTGTGTGGGCCCTTAAATATGTTGACAGTGGTTTTGCCGCCCTCGAAATTTCTGCCCAACCTTTGGTTGTTTTAATTTTAATGCGATTGCTACAAGGGAAAAAAATAAAATTGATGTCGCTTGTTGGGGTGGCTTTAGGAATCTTGGGAATAATATTATTGGTAAGTCAAAAACAAATAATTGCGAAAGAAGGCAACGTACTGGGAATGATTATGATTTTTGCTTGTATGCTTAGTTGGGCATATGGCAGCTTATTTGTAGGTAAGGCCGAGCTACCCAAAAACTTTTTCGTGAATACCGGTTACCAAATGTTTACTGCGGGTTTAACCCTTGCCTTGGCCAGTTTTCTTTTTGGCGAACAGTGGGTATCCCCAACGCAGTGGAGCACTTCTGTGCAGTGGAGTATGGTATTATTGATAATATTTGGAAGTATTGTGGCATTCACTTCCTTCAACTATTTGCTGAAAACCGTTTCCCCAGATAAAGTTGCTACCTCTACCTATGTAAATCCTATTATTGCGCTGTTTTTGGGTTGGTATATTTTAAATGAAGAAATTACAACTCAATCTATAATT
>CAXBDO010000409.1:0-2203 GCA_963974165.1 uncultured Aequorivita sp. | reverse complement strand
CCATTTACACAGATATGGTTTTGCCAAGCGAAACCAACCCTATCGGCAATATGTTCGGAGGCGAGCTTTTGGCGCGTATGGACCGCGCAGCTAGCATTGCCGCCCGTCGCCACAGCCGAAGAATTGTTGTTACCGCCTCTGTAAATCACGTTGCCTTTAATAAAATGATTCCGTTGGGAAGTGTTGTTACGGTAGAAGCCAAAGTTTCTAGGGCTTTTAGTAGCTCTATGGAAGTTTATATGGACGTATTTATTGAAGATCGCGAAAGCGGCGAACGTAGCCTTTCTAATGAAGCCATTTATACCTTCGTGGCAGTAGACGAAATGGGTAGTCCCGTGCGCGTGCCCGAAATTATTCCTGAAACTGAGCTCGAGAAACAACGATTTGAAGCGGCACTGCGCAGAAAACAGTTAAGCCTTGTTCTTGCTGGAAAAATGAAGCCCAAAGACGCAACCGAACTTAAGGCGCTTTTTCAGTAATTATATTATTTTTTAAAATTTTCTGCTTTTGTTGTTGAATTGTGAAGACTTTTTAGTTAAAAGTTGAATATTTCAACAAATTAATGATTGCTATCATAGAGGTATTAAATATATTTGAAATCCTTTCGTGAAAAATTCTTTTGAATTTTACCCAAAAAGGTCTTTAAAATAATTTCAAAATATATTTCAACTATGAGAAAAACTACCATTCTTTCTTTTCGAAGTGTTGTTTTCATGGCGTTGACGTTGGTATTTACCATGTCTTTCGGTCAGGAACCAGCAAACATTAATTTTCAGGGTGAAACCATTGTGATGCCTGAAAATATTGCAAATTTTCAATGGAGCCAGATGCCGGAGTCTTCAAAATTGGCCAATGGCTATGTCGGGTGGGTTCAATTTTATGAAACCCCAACACAGCAAATCCAAGATTCTTTTAAAAGAAATAAATTGGAGTTATTGGAATATATTCCACATAAAACATATCTGTTCTATTTTCCAAAGAACACTTCTGTAAGTTTTCTTCAAAATAGCGGCGTACGATCTGTAATTCCTGTGCCCTCGAATGCAAAGTTGGCTACAAGTCTCCAAAACCCACCTTATGATAATTGGGCTATGCAGGGCAATAATATTCTGGTTACGCTTCAATTCCACAAATTTGTGAGTGCAGATTATGTAATCCAGCAATTGGCAGAGCGCCAAATTTCGGTACAACAACAATACAGAGGAGCCAATAATATTGATTTGGCTATCCCAGACAATTGTTTGGAAGACCTGGCAAATTTACCTTTCGTAAAATGGGTAGAACTTATTGTTGCTCCTTCTGTTAAGGATGATACACGTGGCCGTAGCTTGCACCGTTCAAGCAATTTGGATACCCAAACTTCAGCAGGAAGAAATTACACCGGCCTTAATATTGGTGTATTATGCCGCGATGACGGTATTGTTGGACCACATATAGATTTTCAGGGAAGAATGGATAATAGCGGAGCTAGCGGCACCGGTCAAACCCACGGCGATGGCGTTTCGGGAATTATGGCTGGCGCGGGTAACTTAAACCCTTCAAATAGGGGGATGGCTGCCGGTTCTTTACTTTATGTAGTTAATTATCAAGCAAACTTTTTAGACTCGGAGACTGTTTCGCTAATTAATAGTGGAGATGTGGTTATTACAAATTCATCTTATAGCAATGGGTGTAATGATGGTTATACTACCATTACCCAAACCGTAGATACTCAAGCTAAAACCCTTCCCAATTTACAGCATACTTTTTCAGCGGGTAATTCTAACGGCAGCAACTGCGGTTATGGTGCCGGTGGCCAATGGGGTAATATTACTGGAGGCCATAAACAAGGAAAGAATGTTATTGCAACCGCAAATGTGTTTTTTGATGGATCGCTAGTAAATTCAAGTAGCCGCGGACCGGCACATGATGGGCGTATTAAACCCGATATTGCAGCCAACGGACAAAACCAAATTTCTACTTCTGAAAACAATTCATATCAAAGTTTTGGAGGTACTTCAGGTGCCGCTCCAGGTATTGCAGGAGTTGCAGCACAACTATATCAGGCCTATTCCGAAGCAAATGGGAATGTGCTTCCACCAGCTGCCCTTATAAAAGCAACGCTTCTAAATACTGCTAATGATGCAGGAAATGTAGGCCCAGATTATAAATTCGGTTGGGGTATAGTTAACGGCCTTCGTGCCGCTAAGCTAATTGAAGATAA
>CAXBDO010000408.1:0-2208 GCA_963974165.1 uncultured Aequorivita sp. | reverse complement strand
AGCAAGCCGAAGCATGCACAAATCGCAAGGTTTTGGAAGTACTGGTTCCAGAGGTTCTGAAACGGAGTATTTGGAATTGTTGAAAGGCAATAAGCCTTCTGAAAACAATCTTTTTGAGGGTATAAATACAACTTGGTCCAGGCTTGAAGGTGGCAATGAAATTGGCGCCATTTTAAATGCGATGGAAAAAAATTTCAATTTTGAAAATCCCTCCGAAATGTTACCGGAATTATTGAAAGCCTATCCGCTGATTTCAAATTTAAAGGACAACCATTGGAAAAATATCAAACTAGCACAGTTAAAACAGCTTATTTTAGATTGCGGCGGAATTTTTATTGAAGCCGCAGCCCAAGCAAATTCGATAAATCCCAATGAAAATTTTAAGGTAAATATTGAAGCCATAAATCGCGGAAATGGGAAGGTTGCCTTAAAATCTATCCAAAATTCAGATGGAAAAATTCTTTGGAATTCTTCAGATACACTAGCATTTAATGCAAAAAAAACGTTTGATATTTCAATAAAATCTGCTTTGCAAAACCCGCCCTATTCTTCCCCTTATTGGCTGAACGAAAAAGGAAGTGTTGGTATGTACGCTGCACCCGAAGCCTTAATAGGCCTTCCTGAAACCCCAGCTAGGGAACAGTTGGTTTTCGAATTACAGTTTGGAAATATTTCCATTCACTTCACAAAAGATATAATTTACAAATTCAACGATCCCGTAAAAGGAGAAGTTTATAGACCATTAGAAGTTCTCCCCGAAGTAACCGCTTCCATCCCCGAAAAAGTATTGATTTTTGCTACAGATGCAGCCGAAAATGTTTCGGTAATTGTGCGTGCGGGAAAAAACGATATTTCAGGTAATGTAAGTCTGCAACACCCCGAAGGCTGGAAAGTAGAACCTACCCAGCAGGCATTTCAACTTAATAGAATTGGCGAGACCAAAACTTTTAATTTTACCGTAACACCGCCAAAAGGCCAAAGTGAGGGCTATTTAAAAACCAGAGTGAATGCTGATGGAAAAAATTTCAGCAATGAACTGGTTATTATAGATTACGACCATATTCCCTACCAAAGTGTACTGCTGCCTTCAGAAGCGAAAGTTGCAAAGATCGACATTCAGAAAAAAGGACAAAATATTGGGTATATAAATGGCGCTGGCGATGCCATTCCTGAAAGCTTGAAACAAATTGGCTATACTGTAACAACGATAGAGCCGGCTTCAATTTCAGAAAAAAACCTTCAAAAATTTGATGCGATTGTAGTTGGAATAAGAGCGTATAACACGGTTGAGGAACTTGCCTTTGTGCAACCCATTTTAAACAAATATGTTGAAAATGGCGGAACTATGATTGTTCAGTACAATACGAGCCGCGGATTGGTTTCCGAAAATATTGCGCCCTATAAATTGAATCTTTCCCGAGATAGGGTAACCGATGAAATTTCAGAAGTTGAAATACTTGCCCCTAAAAACCCGTTGCTTAATACGCCAAATAAAATTACCCAAAAAGATTTTGAGGGCTGGGTGCAGGAACGCGGACTTTATTTTCCAGACGAATGGGCCGAGGAATTTACCCCCATTCTTGGAATGAATGACAAAGGCGAACCCAAAACCCAAGGCTCACTATTGGTAGCACAATATGGAAAAGGATACTACATTTACACGGGCTTAAGTTTCTTTAGGGAGCTTCCGGCAGGAGTACCGGGCGCATATAGGTTGTTTGCAAACATGCTTTCAATTGGAAAATAATTTTCAAAGATGACTGAAGAAAAACAAAAATTCACTTGGAAATGGAGCTACACCATCGTGCTGTTGCTAAATGCCGTATATATCTATCTGTTTTATTTATTAATGCAAAACTTCGCCTAAATGCAGCAGATTGATTGGATTGTTTTAATTGGAACCTTACTATTTATCGTTCTTTACGGTACATGGAAATCGCGCCAACAGAAAGACGTTGGCGATTATTTAAAGGGCGGCAACACTGCGCACTGGTGGACTATCGGTTTAAGTGTTATGGCTACCCAAGCCAGCGCAATTACCTTCCTTTCCACCCCAGGGCAGGCATTTCATGATGGGATGGGTTTTGTGCAGTTCTACTTTGGGTTGCCAATTGCAATGGTAATTATTTGTTTGGTTTTTATTCCCATCTACCACAAACTCAACGTTTATACGGCTTATGAATATCTTGAAAGCCGTTTCGATAAAAA
>CAXBDO010000407.1:0-2214 GCA_963974165.1 uncultured Aequorivita sp. | reverse complement strand
GGAAGCGAGAAACCATACTATGGAAGTTTTGGACCCTTCCTATTGCAATCTTTCCGTAGAAAATGGCAAACCATTGCTTTATTATCAGAATGAATTGGTAGACGATCTTCACGCAATAATCCCCAGAATTGGCGCCTCCAATACTTACTTTGGAACCAACGTGGTTCGTCATTTTGAAGCAATGGGCATTTTTAGCGTAGTTTCTTCCGCAGGAATTAATAATAGTCGGGACAAATGGATCTGTTTTCAAATATTGGCAAAGCATAAAATTCCAGTGCCGCGTACAATGTATGCGTCATTTTTTGAATTTGAAGAACAATTAAAAAGCTTTAACGGCAAGCCCATCATCATTAAACTTCTGGAAGGCACACATGGCGAAGGGGTAATTCTATCCGAGAGTCCGCAAAATGCTTTAGCAACAATTGAAACCTTAAATGCAGCTGGCGTAAAATTTATACTTCAGGAATATATTGAAGAAGCAAATGGCGCCGATGTTCGTGCTATTGTTGTAGACGGCGTGGTGGTTGCCGCAATGAAACGCAAATGCAAGATTGGCGATTTTCGTAGCAATTTGCACCGCGGCGGCACTTCAGAAATGATTTCGCTTTCTTCCGCAGAGGAAAAAATAGCAATCCAAGCTGCCAAAGCAATGAACCTAAGTTTTTGCGGGGTAGACATTCTACAGTCCAAAAACGGGCCTATGGTCCTTGAAATTAACAGCACCCCAGGATTGGAAGGTATTGAAAACACTTCGGGAAAAAACGTGTCTAAAAGTGTAATTGGGCTTATTGAACGGAGTATAATGTAGTAGTAGACAGTCGCAGTTTTCAGTCACAGTTTCAGTCGCAGTGAACAACCACAGTTTTCGGTTTGGATTGCAATTTGGATTTTCGATTTCGATTTTAATTTCGATTTCATATCTTGCAATAAACAAAATCCCCATTTACATTGAAAAGAGACATCGGCAGGATAGATAAAGCAGATTTTCCGCAGCTCAATTTATTCGATATTGAAGTAAAAATAGACACTGGCGCCTATACTTCTTCCATTCATTGCAAGAATATGAAAGTTGAGGACAACTATTTAAAGTGCAATTTTTTAGATGAAGAACATCCCAGTTACCACGAAAAAGAGATTGTTTTTGACGAATATGACGTGAAAGTTGTAAAGAGCAGCAATGGCCAATCTGAAGCCAGATATAGAATTAAAACAGAAATTGTACTCTTCGGCAAAACACACCCTATATATTTAACATTAAGCGATCGCGAAGAGATGCGTTTTCCCGTACTTTTGGGGAGAAATTTTCTTAGCAGAAAATATATTGTTGATATCAACAAAACAAACCTCTCCTATAAATTAAAAACCAACAAATGAATATTAAAATCTTATCGGCGAACGCAAACCTTTACTCTACTAAACGACTTGTAGAGGCAGCAAAAGCTAGGAAACACGAAGTAGAGGTTATAAATCATGCGAAGTGCGATATTGTAATTGAAAAGAAAAATCCCGTAATTATCTACAAGGGACAAAAACTTGATCATAATACAGATGCTATTATTCCCCGAATTGGGGCTTCGGTTACCTTTTATGGAACTGCCGTTGTACGTCAGTTTGAAATGATGCGCGTTTTTACAACAACCGAATCGCAAGCATTGGTACGCTCTCGCGATAAATTACGCAGTCTGCAAATTCTTTCACGAGCTGGCTTGGGATTACCGAAAACGGTTTTTACCAATTATTCCAAAAACGTAAAGGAAATTGTAGACCAAGCCGGCGGCGCGCCAGTAATCATTAAATTATTGGAAGGCACCCAAGGTATTGGCGTTATTTTGGTCGAAAGCCGAAAAGCCGCCGAATCTGTTATTGAAGCTTTTAATAATTTACAGGCAAGAGTAATCGTCCAAGAATTTATAAAGGAAGCCGGAGGTGCCGATATTCGTGCGTTTATCGTGGACGGTCAAGTTGTTGGTTAAACTTACCGATGAAGAGGAAACTGCAGCCCTAAAAGCCGCAAAAGCTATGGGACTGGGAATTGCTGGGGTAGATATGCTTCAATCTGCACGTGGACCGCTAATTTTAGAAGTAAATTCTTCCCCCGGACTTGAAGGTATTGAACAAGCAACAGGGAAGGATATTGCAAACCACATTATTAAATACATTGAAAGGAACGTTTAAAAATGGCTAAAAAGGAAGAACGCGATATTATAATTTTAA
>CAXBDO010000406.1:0-2227 GCA_963974165.1 uncultured Aequorivita sp. | reverse complement strand
TATGGGAAATAAATGGCATTTATGAACCTTACTTATTATAATCAAAACCCAATTGATTATCACAATAAAGATTCGCTGCCACCAAATTTAATTAGAAATGAATTCGGAATTGCACCCTTTTAACACTTAAGGCCGCGCAAAATATTTCTTCTTTAACCAAAATGAGACGCGTACCAATAATATAAGGGCGGGAACTTCCACCAAGGGGCCAATAACACCCGTAAAGGCTTGGCCAGAATTCAATCCAAATACTGCAATCGCCACTGCAATAGCCAATTCAAAATTGTTGCCGGCGGCCGTAAAGGCTATAGAGGCAGTTTTATCGTAAGTAGTTCCCATTGCTTTTGAAAAGAAAAACCCAATTAGAAACATTAAGCTAAAATAGATTAGCAGCGGAACTGCAATTAAAAGTACATCAATTGGGATCTGCACAATCAATTCACCCTTAAGCGAAAACATTACTATAATAGTAAATAGAAGGGCAATAAGCGTGATGGGTGAAATTGCCGGAATAAATTTGGTTTTGTGCCAATTTTCACCTTTAATGGGCACTAAAATAAGTCTACTTAAAATACCCAAAACAAAGGGAATTCCTAAATAAATTGCCACGCTCTCGGCTATAGTTGCAATAGAAATATCAATAATTGCGCCCTCAAACCCGAAGTAAGGTGGCAGCACGGTAATAAATAGCCAAGCATAAAAACTATATGCAAAAACTTGAAAAATACTATTGAGTGCAACCAGGCCTGCACCGTACTCACTACTGCCCTCCGCAAGATCGTTCCAGACCAAAACCATGGCGATACAACGGGCAAGACCAATTAATATAAGGCCTACCATATATTCTGGGTAATCCCTCAGAAATATTATAGCCAAAAAGAACATGAGCACGGGGCCAATTATCCAATTTAAAATCAAAGAAATGGAAAGCACCTTTACGTCCTTAAACACCATTGGTAGCAGCGCATAATTTACCTTTGCCAATGGCGGATACATCATTAAAATAAGCCCAATGGCAATGGGAATATTTGTGGAGCCGCTATTGAACGAATTAATTACACTGGGAAATGATGGCGCAAAATACCCAATTGCAACCCCTAAAAACATTGCCAAAAAAATCCAAAGTGTGAGGTAATTGTCTAAAAAGCTTAATTTCTTGGAATTGGCCATTTTATAAGTTAATTTTCGAAAACACATATTTCATTTCGGTAGCAATTTGTTTGCTACGTGCGGCATATACTTCTTTTTGTTTATCTGTGTCATCTGAAATCTTAGGATCTTCAAACGTTATTGCAATTCTGGTCGCGGCTCCGGCAACAAAGGGGCAGCCCGCATCAGCCTGCGAGCAGGTCATTATAGCAGCAAAACTATTTTGCGGATTAAAGACGTCATCATATTTCTTTGAGAAGGCTAAAATGGAATCGTTTTCCGAAGTATATATTATTTTGTAATGCGGATTTTCGCCCTGGGTCTGTATTAAAACATCAAAACCCGTATCTTCCAAACTTTGGATAATCGACGGATAAACAGCCGTAGTTTCTGTGCCGCCAGAAAAACAGTCTATTTTGGGAATATTGAAATAAGCCGCCATTGTTTGCGCCCAAACTTGCGCCAGATGACTGCGTCTCGAATTGTGTGTGCAGATAAAGTTCAATTGAATTTTTTCCTTGGATGCCGATTTTGACTGAATGTATTCCACAAGCGGTTGCAAGATTGTTTTCCGCTCTTCAGAAATGCACACGGTATCCAGATTTTCAATATATTTCTGTAATGGATTAAGTAACTTCATTTAGTCCCTTTAATATTTATACTCCAACTAACTTGCTGCGCCTTTCCAAAAGGACATTGTCCTTCCAAACGCCATTTAATTGCCCAATTTTTTCTCTGTAACCAATTTCGCGGAAGCCGCATTTTAGGTGCAATTTATGGCTGGCAATGTTATCTCTAAAAATGCCAGATTGCAAGGTCCAAATATTGTTTTCTTCGCTTATTTCAATTAAATTTTTCAGAAGGAATTCGCCCACGCCTTTTTCTCGGGCAGCAGCAGAAACATAGACACTCACCTCGGCCACCCCGCCATAAACGCAGCGACTGGAAACCGGCGAGAGGGCAGCCCAACCTAAAAAGTTTTGCTCGTAGACGGCGAGAATTCTTCCGAATGAAAGATGTCCTACGTCCCACTTTTCCCAATGGGGAACTTCGGTTTCAAAAGTAGCGAGGCCGGTTT
>CAXBDO010000405.1:0-2229 GCA_963974165.1 uncultured Aequorivita sp. | reverse complement strand
GCATCCACACTTTTCAGGATTTGTTGAATCTTTTCCCCAATCGCTACCTCGATAGAACGCAATATTACAAAATTGCCCAACTGCAACAAACCAATGCCGAAGTTCAAATAGTCGGGAAAATTACCCACATAAAAAGCGTAGAACAAAAACGCGGCAAGCGATTAGTTGCCACTTTTATTGATGAAACGGGCAGTATGGAATTGGTTTGGTTTCGTGGCCAAAAATGGATTAGAGATAATTTAAAGCTGAATGTTCCGTATGTAATTTTCGGAAAAACGAATTCCTTCAATGGCAATTTTTCTATGCCGCATCCCGAGATGGAATTGCTGGACGTGCACGAAAAAAGTATCCGCTCTGCCATGCAACCCGTGTATCCCTCAACAGAAAAATTGGGCAATAGTGGCATCACAAATAGGGTGATAAATGGACTGATGCAACAGCTGTTTTTGGAGAGCAAAAATGCCTTCGCCGAGACCCTCTCAAAACCACTTTTGGAACAGCTAAAATTGGCCTCAAAAAAGGAGGCTCTTTTCAATATACATTTTCCAAAAAGTCAGGCACATTTAGCACGGGCACAATACCGATTAAAGTTTGAAGAATTGTTCTATATCCAACTGCAATTAATTCGTAAAAACCTTATCCATAAATCGAAAATCAAAGGCTATACTTTTGATAAAATTGGGTACAATTTCAACACCTTTTTTAATGAGCATTTACCCTTTGATTTAACCGAGGCGCAGAAGCGGGTGATTAAAGAAATCCGCAACGATTTGGGAAGCAATGCCCAAATGAATCGACTTTTACAGGGCGATGTTGGTTCGGGAAAGACAATTGTGGCGCTAATGTCAATGTTAATAGCTATTGACAACGGTTTTCAAGCCTGTTTAATGGCGCCCACTGAAATTTTGTCAGTCCAACACTACAACGGATTAGCAGAATTGTGTAAAGAACTGAACACCAGTATAGAATTACTAACGGGTTCAACCAAAACTTCAAAAAGAAAAGAAATTCACCAAAAACTTGAAAATGGCGAATTAGACATCTTAATTGGCACCCATGCCCTGCTTGAAGATAAGGTGAAATTTAAAAATTTAGGGCTAGCAATTGTGGATGAGCAGCACCGTTTTGGAGTGGAACAAAGAAGCAAATTATGGCATAAAAATGAGTACCCCCCACACGTACTTGTAATGACCGCTACCCCCATTCCACGCACCCTCTCCATGAGCGTTTATGGCGACCTAAATATTAGCGTAATTGATGAGCTTCCACCGGGCCGAAAAGACATCAAAACGGTGCACCGTTTTGATGCAAATAGGTTGAAGGTTTTTCGCTTTATAAAAGACGAAATTTTGAAGGGCAGACAAGTGTATATTGTGTACCCATTAATCCAGGAAAGTGAGACCATGGATTACAAGGATTTAATGGACGGTTATGAAAGTATTGTGCGCGAATTTCCGCTACCAGAATTTCAGGTTTCAATAGTTCACGGACAAATGAAACCGGCCGATAAGGAATACGAAATGAATCGATTTATTAAAGGCGAAACACAAATTATGGTGGCAACAACGGTAATTGAAGTTGGCGTAAATGTGCCAAATGCGAGCGTGATGATTATTGAAAGCGCGGAACGATTTGGACTTTCACAGCTACATCAATTACGCGGAAGGGTGGGTCGTGGTGCCGAACAGAGTTACTGTATTTTAATGACCAGCCACAAACTTTCGGCCGATGCAAAAACCCGATTGGAAACAATGGTTCGCACCAGCGATGGGTTTGAAATTGCCGAAGTAGACTTAAAACTCCGCGGTCCCGGCGATTTAATGGGCACCCAACAAAGTGGGGTGCTAAACCTCCGGATTGCAGATATTATTAAAGATTCAGAAATATTAAAAATAGCTCGAAGCTATGCCTTGCAAACCCTTAAGTCCGACCCAAACCTTTCTTCCGAAGAAAATATTCCTATAAAAAACACTTATGCACAGCTAGTTAAGTATCGCAATATCTGGAATTATATTTCGTAGCAATTACACACAATTCAATCAAAATCAATTACTTTCGCAAAAAATTAATCACGCTATGAAAATATTTCCCCGTATAATAATTTTGCTTTTACTTACTTCAGTAATAAGCGCCAACGCCCAAGTTTTTAATCCGTATTATAACGGGATAGTTGAAAATGTCTCGGCATCAAATATTTTGGATGATTTAACAACCTTCACAGATTTTGGC
>CAXBDO010000404.1:0-2250 GCA_963974165.1 uncultured Aequorivita sp. | reverse complement strand
TTATAATCTGTTGCAAGTGCCAAGGGTAAACCTGCATCGATCATTTTACGACCTGGAGTATATGGAATACTTAAAAAATAGGAGCAGGAGGGAAGCGCTACAGGCATAGTTTCACTGTTTTGCAGCGCTCTAATATCGTCATCTGTCATAACTTCCAAATGATCTACGCTAAGGGCCTCATGTTTTACTGCGGAGGCAATCCCACCAATACTGTTAAATTGGTTAACGTGCACTTTCGGAATGAGGTTGTATTTCTTGCCTTCGGTAAGGATTCGTTCCATATCTGCAACAGAAAAATATCCTTCTTCACAGAAAATATCTACGTAGTCTGCAAGTTTTTCCTTGGCAACTTTTGGCAGCATTTCGTTACAGATTAGATCTAGATATCCCTCTTTATTACCCTTATATTCGGTAGGTAAGGCGTGTGCACCTAAAAAGGTTGTTTTTATAGTAATAGGGTATTCTTTAGCGAGTTTTTTGGCCACGCGAAGCATTTTCATTTCAGCTTCCGTAGTTAGGCCGTAGCCACTTTTAATTTCGAGGGCGCCCGTACCCAAGCGCATTACTTCTTCCAAACGCGCGGCAGATTGGTTGTATAAATCCTCTTCCGAAGTTGCCTGTAATTTCTTGGCGCTGTTTACAATTCCGCCACCATTTTCGGCAATTTCCTGATAACTTAGGCCATTAATTCTATCCACAAATTCCTGTTCCCGATTGCCGGCATAGACCAAATGGCTATGGCTATCGCACCAAGCCGGCAATACAATTTTTCCGCTGCAATCCATTGTTTTAAAGCCCTCGTACGGCCCAATTTTATCCATCGTTCCATAATCTTCAATAATGCCGCGGTTTATATAGACCCAAGCATTTTTAAGACTTGGAAGATGCTTCATCTGTTGTCCGCTAAGTTTAGTGGGTGCATTTTCGCGAACTTGCAGTAATTCTTTTATGTGGATAAGAAGTAATTTCATGGTTTAGGTTTGTTCTGAAATTTTTTATAAAGATAGAAAAACTAAATACTATGAAGGGTTCGCCCAACTTCAATTTATGGTAATTGTTGGGGTTGTAATTTGGCAATTCATAATTAAGTTTTTCTTCCCAGTTATTTATACCTTTAACCAACTGAAAATTTTTTTAGATGAAATCAAAGAACATAGGAATAAACACCATCTGTACTCACGTTGGCGAAGTAGAGGACAAACAGTTTAAAGGCGCAATTTCGCCGCTTTATATGTCCAGCAGTTATGCGTACGAAGATGTGGAGGTTAAACGGTACCCACGATATTTTAATACGCCAAACCAGGAAGCACTGTGCAAAAAAATAGCAATGCTGGAAAAATGCGATGCTGCCCTTATTTTTGGAAGCGGAATGGCCGCGGTTAGTACTGCAATGCTCACTTTCTTGCATAATGGAGACCATGTTGTTTTGCCGCAAACGCTTTACGGAGGTACCTATAATTTTGTAGTGGAGGAGTTCCATAAATTTGGCATTGAGTATTCATTCGCCAACGGTTTTTACGAAAAAGATTTTGCTGAAAAAATTCAGGCCAATACAAAAGTAATTTTTGTTGAAACCCCATCAAACCCATTAATGCGGATAACAGATTTGGAAATGATTTCAAAACTGGCGAAAGAGCATGGGCTTGTTAGTATGATAGACAATACATTTGCTTCGCCCGTAAACCAGACGCCTGCCGATTTTGGAATCGACATAATGATACACAGCGCCACTAAATATATGGGCGGCCATAGCGATATTTGCGCGGGCGCCGTTGCGGCGAGCGAGGAACATATTAAAAAAATCTGGAATCTGGCGAAAAACTTAGGCGGGAGTTTAAGCGATTATACCGTTTGGCTTTTGGAACGCAGTATGAAAACAATGGTTTTGCGCGTAAAGGCCCAAAATAAAAACGCAAAAAAAATGGCAAAGTGGTTGAAAAATCATTCGCTTGTGAAAAATGTTTATTATCCTGGGCTTAAAAATCACCCCGATTATCAACTTGCAAAAAAGCAAATGAACGGGTACACGGGGATGCTTTCTTTTGAAATTGTGGAAACAATAGATGTTAATCAATTTTTGAAAGCTTTAGAAATGATTAAACCCTCCATGAGTTTAGCAGGGGTGGAGTCTACAATACTTTCGCCTGCAAAAACTTCACATTCCCTACTTTCACCAGAGGCGCGAAAGGAGCAAGGAATTAGTGATGGCCTGCTTCGTTTTTCTGTAGGAATTGAGGAGGTAGACGACAT
>CAXBDO010000403.1:0-2257 GCA_963974165.1 uncultured Aequorivita sp. | reverse complement strand
GAATTCGCACAAACACTTTTGGAGCAGTAATGCGTACCCGTTCCAAACTGGCTTATGCCGTACATAAATATTTTCAGGATAACGATTTTAATTATATGCATTCGCCCATAATTACAGGAAGCGATGCTGAAGGTGCCGGTGAAATGTTTCGTGTTTCTTCGTTGGATGCAAAAAACCCGCCGCTCGATGAAAATGGCAATATAGATTATAAAGAAGACTTCTTCGAAAAGGAAACCAATCTTACCGTTAGCGGGCAGTTGGAAGCTGAGACCTACGCCATGGCGCTTGGAAAGGTTTATACCTTCGGCCCTACTTTTAGGGCTGAAAATTCAAATACCAGCCGCCATTTGGCCGAATTTTGGATGATCGAGCCCGAGGTTGCCTTCAACGATCTTGATGCCAATATGGATCTTGCGGAAGATTTTATAAAATATGTTATAAAATACGCCCTGGACCACTGTGCAGACGATCTTGAATTTCTTGAAAACAGATTGTTGGAAGAAGAAAAAAACAAGCCGCAGGATGAACGAAGCGAAATGAAGCTTCGCGAAAAGCTTGGTTTTATTTTAGAGAACAACTTCAAAAGAGTAAGCTATACAGAGGCTATTGATATTTTGAAGCGCTCAAAGCCGAACCAAAAGAAAAAATTCAAATATTTAATTGAAGAATGGGGTGCAGACCTTCAAAGTGAACACGAACGATTCTTGGTTGAAAAACACTTTAAATGCCCCGTAATTCTTTTTGATTATCCTGCTAACATTAAATCGTTCTACATGCGCCTAAACGACGATGGAAAAACGGTTCGTGCTATGGATGTACTTTTCCCTGGAATTGGTGAAATTGTAGGTGGCTCGCAACGTGAAGAACGCTACGATGTGCTATTGGAAAAAATGAAGGCCATGAACATAGACGAAAAAGAACTGTATTGGTATTTAGACCTACGCAAGTTCGGTACAGCCGTACATAGTGGCTTCGGTCTAGGTTTTGAGCGCTTGGTACAGTTTACAACGGGCATGGGCAACATACGCGATGTAATACCCTACCCAAGAACTCCGGGGAACGCAGAATTTTAGAGATGCTGAATGCTATATGACTGAAGGCAGATGGATATGTATTCCAGAACACTTCTGTCACCCGTCTTCACGCATCTGTCTTCATCACAACTTTATGATAAAACTAGCTACTTAATTATTTTAGTAGCTGGTTTTTTTTAACTTTATGAAGTAGTAAAAATAGGTATGTTAAAGCAACAATTAAATTTTAAACTTTCACAGAAATTATCGCCTCAACAGATTCAGTTGATGAAGATGATTCAATTGCCAACGCAGGCCTTTGAGCAGCGAATTTCTCAAGAATTGGAAGATAATCCTGCCCTTGAAGGCGGAAAGGATGAAGGGGAAGATTATGATGACGAATTTAAAAATGATGATTTTGACGACAATTATGACGAAGGCAACGAAATAATTGAAACCGACATAAATGTAGACGATTATCTAAGCGATGACGAGGTGCCAAGCTACAAACTTTCAGCCAACAACTATAGCGCCGATGATGAGGAAAGGCAGATGCCATATGCTGCCGGCACATCGTTTACCCAGCATTTAATGCAACAGCTAAGCACCTATCGCCTAAACGAGGAAGAAAAGGAGATAGCCGAATTCTTAGTAGGCAGCGTAGATGAAAGCGGATATATTAGGCGCGAACTTCAAGATATAGTAGACGATTTGGCGTTTACACAAAATGTTTATACTTCTGTAGATAAAGTTGAAAAAGTGCTAAAAACGGTGCAGGAACTGGATCCGGCAGGAGTAGCCGCCCGCGACTTGCAGGAATGTTTGCTGATTCAACTGGAACGAAAAGATCCCACACCCTCAGTTGCTTTGGCAATTGACATTATAGATGATGCTTTCGATCAATTCAGCAAAAAACATTACAAAAAACTGATTCAGAAATTCGATATAACCGAAGATCAGCTTCGGGACGCAATCCACGAAATTGAAGGACTTAATCCGAAACCAGGCGGCACTTATTCTGGCAATAATAGAATTGTGGAACACGTGGTTCCCGATTTCGCCATTAAAATTGTTGATGGTGAATTGGATCTAACCTTAAACGGACGAAATGCACCCGAGCTTCATGTAAGCCACGATTATACCAATATGCTGAAAGGCTATAAGGAATCTAAGGAAAAATCGAAGGCGCAGAAAGATGCAGTTATGTTCATTAAGCAAAAATTAGATGCCGCAAAATGGTTTAT
>CAXBDO010000402.1:0-2272 GCA_963974165.1 uncultured Aequorivita sp. | reverse complement strand
GTTGAATTTAACGGTGGACCTTCGCCCGTCATACTAAAAACACCTATAGACATATTTAGATCCCAAACAACCGAATTAAAAACGCCGGCATCAGATTTATAGAGGTAATAATTCTGTTTGAACTCGCCAATGTAGCTGTCCAAATTCACCATAACATTATCAAAGGCAAGCATCCACAATGCTTTATCTACGTCGAGTACGGTTTCAATATTTGTAATGTCGTTTTTTAGAATGTTGGTCAATTCAATCAGCTCATCCCAATCATCGGCGCCATCGGATTTCATTTCATAGGCGTCTTCATAGCTGCTGCTATTGTTACCCAAATATTCTAGGTTTGGATACGCATTGGAACCTGGTCCCGCACCGTCTGGAGGGCTGCAGCTAATAAATGCATTGGTCTTAGACCCAAAGGTGTCGTCAACAAACCGTTTTGTAATTGCCTCGGTATTTGTATAAAGCCCAATCAAGGTGCCGTTTACATATACATTAGTATAGTTCGCTTTTGGTGCATCCATATATTGCCCTGCAATATTGTATGAAATGGTTTCACGCACAAATGACGGATCAAAAATTACGTTTGCCAGTTTAATGTCTTTATAACCTTGGTAATCTTGGTCTATATAAGTATCCAATTCAATATGGAAGGGATTTTTGGTGTAATTGGGGTTATAGGAGCTATTGCCCTTATATTTTACCCCTACGGTTTCAAACAACACGCCATTAATTGTTACAGATTCGGCCTGGGTATAATTGTTATCGCCCGCCATTTCAATGTCCAAAAGCTCATCCCAATTAGATTGGGCGAATACGATTTCTATTGTCTGTATTGTATTGATATCATAAAAATCCTGCGAAAACGATTTCTGGGTCGCAATCACCGTAAATAGCACACTTAAGGCAAGTGTCCATAATTGTTTCAATTTTAGTCTTTTTGGTTTCATATTTTTAAAATATTAATTGAATTATGGGAACAAAGATGCCATTATGCACTTTATTGATTTTTTGTTTTAAGCGAAACACCCCAAAATTTAAGTGAATGCCCTTTTACAGGTCTTCAATCTTCCAAAATAGCCCTCCCAAAAGCGTGTATTTTGAAAGAGGTTGAAAAAATTTGTGTTTTATTTGTGGGATGAAAATAAGATTTCACATAGTTGTCCAAATAATATTATGGGCATTGGTATGGTTTATTATGGGCCTAAACCAATTGAATATCAATAATTTTTTAATGGGAAATATGGGCGCCTTTGGTTTTCAGGTTTTACTCATTTTGGCCGCCTCTTACGTAACAGCACCCAAGTTGTTGTTTCGAAATAAGTATGTAATTTTTCTATTGGTGTCTGTGGCAATTGTAGCGTTAAGCGCCTACCTTTCTTCAGAATTAACAATAAGTGCGTCCCCAAGACGCCCTGGGCCTCCAGGAATGCAAAGGCCAGGGCCGCCCTCGGCGTTTTTAATACATTTTTTACTCATTGGGGTAAGTTATGTGGTAAGTATTCTGGCAGAAACCTTCCTCTTTGCACAAAAAAAGGAAGAGGCTATTGCCAAGCAAACTGCGGCTTTGGTAGAGAGTGAACTTAAGTTTTTGAAGATGCAGATAAACCCGCATTTTCTCTTTAATTCACTTAACAATATTTATGCGCTTTCCATTACCAATTCAGAAAAAACCCCAGAGAGTATACATTCACTTTCCGAAATGCTGCGCTATGTAATCTACGACTGCGAACTGCCAAAAGTGCCCATTGAAAAGGAAATCCATTATATTGAAAATTTTATAGAGCTGTTTAAACTGCGTAGCAGCAAACAATTCAACATCTCTTTTATAAATGAAATTGAAAATACTTCCATAGAGGTGGCGCCTATGCTTTTTATTATCTTTATTGAAAATGCCTTTAAGCATAGCGGCATTGAAAAAGGAGGCGATGCCTTTGTGCGTATTACATTACAATATGAAAAAAACAGTGTACATTTTTATGTTGAAAACAGCTTGCCGAAGGAAAAAATGAGTAAAGACAAAAGCAGCGGAATTGGCCTTCAAAATGCTAAAAAACGCTTGGAAATTACCTATCCAAACCAACACGAACTGAATATTGAAAATGCACAAACTTTTAAGGTCGAGCTAAAACTTTTAGCAGATGGGTAACGTAAAATGTATAGTAGTAGATGATGAAGAATTGGCTAGAGAGCTGATTAAAACCTATATCGAAAAAGTTGACACCTTGGAATGTGTAGCAACTTTTGAAAATGCGCTGGATGCCCTTTCATTATTGAAATC
>CAXBDO010000401.1:0-2276 GCA_963974165.1 uncultured Aequorivita sp. | reverse complement strand
AGTATCACCACCTTGTTTACGTTTAGGTGAGGTTTACTTGAACTTTGCTGAAGCCAAAGCAGAATTAGGTACGATTACACAGGCTGATTTAGATATGAGTATCAATAAATTACGTGATCGCGTTGCTATGGCAAACCTGGTATTAAATCCACCTATGGATCCTGCACACGCAAATGATGGGGTGTCTGCTTTAATTGTAGAAATTAGAAGAGAGCGCCGTGTGGAGTTATTTTTGGAAGCACATCGTTATAATGATTTACGTCGTTGGAAACAAGGAAAATACCTAGCAGCACCTGTATTAGGGATCCGTTTTGACGCAGCTGCTGAGGCTAGATATCCTGGTGCAGCTGATCAAGCTGTAACAACATTGGTTGATGGTGTGCCATATATAGATATACGAAAAGGTACTGATTTTGAACCTAAGTTTGAGGATAAAATGTACTTATGGCCATTGCCAACAAATGCGCTTTCACAAAATCCAAATCTTGGTCAAAATCCGGATTGGTAAAAGTAAAGGAGTAGAAGCGTTTAGTTAATAGAGACAAACATAGGATTCAACCTGGATTGATTTAGATTAAAAAGAATTTAATCGAAAAGAATTCCTCGAGGCTCTGTCTCGGGTTTCCGTTGAAATTGTCATTCCCGTGCCTGTGCTGAACGTGTTTCAGTAAAAATGGGAATCTAAATAACAGAATTTCGATTTTTGCCCTTTTGGGCAAAATGAAACCAGCGAAAAACCTCTATGGCTCTGCCTCGAGGATAGTTGGTTTCAAGAAATTCTTTTATTTACTGAGGCTATGATTCCCCGATGCTTGCATCGTACGAAGAACATTTGAAAACCTAAGGTTTTCATTGTAAAAATATTGTTCCACTTAATATCCCGTAGGCTTGCATCGGACGTAGTGTAATAAAGAAAACCAAATAAATAGATTTAATAAATCTATAGTACTAATGGCAGACAATAAAATAAATACTTGGATTACTGCTATTTTAAATTGTACCAAGATAATCAAGAATAATGAACACATTTAAATCTATTAATTATGAAAACAATTTTTAAATTAGTATCAGTATTACTTTTATTTATGGGTTTTACAATGAACTCCCAGATCTGTACCGATTCCAATCTGGTAATCAATGAAAATTTTAACCAGCATTCAGGCTCCAAGTTGTACACCATAAACTTGGCCGAACAAGATTTGGGACCAATTAGAGCGGCTACTGCGGGTGAAATTAGAGGACTTAATGGCAATGGTACCACTTGGCCTCATGCTGCCAGGGTTATTAATGGAGAGCTTCGTGCCGAATATACAAAAAACGCTGCTGGAGGGAAGAAAGGGGGCTTTTTGTTCGATAAAGAAATCGCCGGTGTTGAAGAAGCGGTATTGGAATACAGAATGAAGTTTGATGCCAATTTTGTATGGTCTAAAGGAGGAAAGCTTCCTGGGATGGGCGGCACTTCACTTTCAGGAGCTGGGGCGATCCCTGCGGGAGGCACACGTAATCAAGAAAGTATAAAAAACGGGTTTTCATGTCGCCTTATGTGGAGAAAAAAGGATGGCGTAACCAAACTGGTCGTTTACACTTATTTTCCTGATAAGCCTACAGAGCCAAGATGGGGGGTAGACATCCTTATTATGAAGAATTTGCAGAAAAATAAATGGTATACCATCAAGCAGTATATTAAACTGAATACACCCGGCCAGCGTAATGGAATATTAAAAATGTACGTGGATGGTAATTTAGAACTGAACAAAACCAATGTTTTGTACAGAGAGTCGAATAAAGGGAATGTAAAGATAAATCATCTTATCTTCCATACCTATCGAGGGGGCGGCGATACTTCGGAGTGGTCGTCTCCTACTACCGACTATACCTATTTTGATGATTTTAAACTTTGGACCAATTGTGATAATATAACCGGTGGTGGTACAACTAACACCCCTCCTTCGGTAGCGATCACTTCACCCAACAATAATCAGGAATTTGTATTGGGCGAAACCATAACGATAAACGCCACCGCCTCTGATGCAGAAGGAAGCATAGACCGTGTGAATTTTAAGATCAATGACAATTATTTCAGTACCGACTCTACGTCGCCTTATAGCACGACTTGGACTCCTACCGAAACAGGTACTTATCAAATAGGGGCGCGAGCCTTTGAGGCGGGGCAGAATCAGAACAACCTTTCTACAGAAGTAGCGATTACGGTAACGATTGTGGACAACAACCCCAATAACGCCCCTACGGTTTCCTTTACCACACCTAGCGGCGAT
>CAXBDO010000400.1:0-2277 GCA_963974165.1 uncultured Aequorivita sp. | reverse complement strand
TGAATTTTAAAACCATATCGTTTATCTTAATTTCTACCGCAGCTATTCTGGTGGTAGCTAGTTCTTCTACCAGATAAGGTATTACGCCACTTTTGTTATATATTTCCTCGAAAATATTTTTGGCGGGCATATTAAATTGGTGGCTTTTTCGCTGGGTTTTAGTTTTAATGTATCGGGGCGCTGTTAGGTAAACAGCTGTTGCCTCGCGTACGCCAACGAAGCCATAGTGTAAAATAAAGCCGTGTATAGGTGCTGTAATGTTAAGGCCCAAAAGACGGTAATCGCCCATTTTATGTTTTACCCGGGAGCCGTCCTCTAATGATTCTGCGCCAACGGAAATACCTTTATGTAGTTTTTGTTTAATGCCCGCAAGCATATAAGCCTCCACCATCTTTGCAGCGCGAAGACCTATTAATCTTTCTTCAGCTTTAATACTCTCGTTGGTGGGCTCTGCCATAATTTAATTTTACGGCAAGGTGGCAGGAATTGGTATTTAAAAAAAGGACACTGTTTAGTGGGCAGTGTTAAGTGGCAGTGGGCAGTTTTAATACACAAAAAACCACCTTGCTAATGTTGCAAGATGGTTTTTCTCAAATAGTAGGCACCCGTAATGTAAGCGTTAGTTTTTTATGTATTAGCCATCTGTAACAAATTTTCTTTTTCGGCTTGCAGTTCTGCTAGCTTTTTTGTTATTGGCACAACTTTTAGTGCCTGGCGCTGTATCCGTCTTTCCAAATCTGCAATGCGCTGATTTATTTTTGCGTTTTTCTTCAGTTTTGTAGCCATAACTAATTAATTGAAGGGTTAAACGTTCCTTGCGGACTGAAGGAATGCAGGATTGATTTTTGTTCCTCTAAAGTATAGAGGTAACGGTGTTCCATAAAGTTTAGCACTTGTTGAAAAGTGGAAACTCTTTCTTTTTTTCCTTTTGACATATCGAAAAAATTAAAAAGCGAAGCCCTGCTATAGGTGTGTCAAAACAGTCAAGGACTGGATTACCTCGCTTTCGCTTCGGTCACCGTACAAGGCTTCTATCGTTAAAAATATGGTTCGGGATTTCTCCTAAACTGTTTTGACGATACTAAAGTAAAAAATTATTACTGATAAAAAAAATAAAGATTTGACAAATCCTCAGTGTTGAGTTCAATATAGCCATTATACATTGCAAAAGGCTGCTCTGTGCTGTTATGATAAATAAAATTAATAACGCCTGATTTCTGTGAAATTTTAATAATGGCATTGGAATTTGGAAAATCTTCCTTGACTTCGAAAATATTATTTTCTTCTGAAATTATTAAATACTCTTTTTTTAATTCTATTCCGTTTTGAGAAATATCAATTATAAAGTATTTATCTGTGCGTTCTACACTTCCAATCGTTTGAACGCAATTATCCTCTAATTCCGTTGAGAAACAAACAATATTAAATTTTTCCGATTTTATTTCTTCTTGGCAACTTAAAAGTAACATCGATAAAATTGAGATGTAAAATATTTTAATCATTATTAATAGTTTTGGTTAGGGGGAGCACTCAAAACTACGCAAAAAAATAGATTTGTAAAATAGTAGGTTTCTACTAACACACTTCCTCAATATCGCTCCAATCTGCAGGATCTACTTTTAGGCTTTCGCTGCCGGCAATATTGAAGGTGAAACGGTACCCGTATAGGCCTTCGTTAAAAATTGGGCCTATTTTTATAAAGCGCACCGAGGCCACATCAAATTTATTGAAAAGGGGGCTTTCCGGGTTGGCGCAGTCAAGACGCATGCGGGCAATTAGTTTTAGGCCAATTTTTTCGCAGTCGTCTATTTTTTCGGTTTGGGCGGCAAAGTTGCCGGTCTGGGGTTTTTCCCAGACGGTAAAGGCGCAGGTACGGTTTATTGCGCTGTTGTTTTTTGTGCTGCCTTCGCCATCGCCTTCAGGGCTTTCTACCGTCATTGCGGGAAAGGTTATGCCTTTGCGGAAGGCGCCGGTAATTTCGGCAAGATCCATTCTAAAAAAAGAGTTTTCGCTAAAATCTACTAACTTTTCGTTTAGGTTTTCTAAATATTCTATAATAGGCTTGTGTGTCATTTTTTTAGGTTTTTAATTTCAACAAGCTCGGTTTCGTAGTTGTTGAAAAATTCATAGACGTTTAGTTTATAGGTAGCGGCAAGTTTTGAGGGGTCAAAACCTACTTTGTGCTGCAGCAATTGTACAAAGGGAACATAGGCGCTTTCTTTTTGTTGGATTGGGTTGCCGTCTGCATCTACCATTTTTTGCGGGGTTGGGAAAATA
>CAXBDO010000399.1:0-2281 GCA_963974165.1 uncultured Aequorivita sp. | reverse complement strand
GCGAAACGTGGGGTAAAGAAGAAAAAGAAGTTATTACTGGTTTTGATAAAGCTGAGCTACAAACCCTAATTGAAGAGAAGGCAACATTTAGAACATTTTTTCAAAAAGCGAAAATACATTCTAACGCACACCTAATAAAAGGTGTTGTCTGTGGGTACCGAATTGAGGAAATAGATGATGAATTTGAAGTGTATAAACAATGTAGACGTATGGAAAAGTTGATAGATGAATTGGCAAAAGGCCGTAAAATGGAAAAAATTTTGCGTGAAGAAAAAAAGTAAAAAGTGCTGCCAACAGGTTCACTATAAGTATGGCTGAAATCGGGCAAAATTGAATCTCCCCAATAAATTGTAAATTAGTAACTAATATTACAATAAGAAATTCCTTAAATTAGTTCTTACCAAAAGCAGTTGTGTTTTCTGCAGATTTATTTTTCCTTGGAAAGATATTTTCGGCAAGCCAACTTCTACTCCCTATAAATTAATGTTGTGTGTAATGTAAATATCGTTCCGTATCAAATTCTTAATTATGAAGCATCAACCACCTTCGTTCTCTGTATTTTAATGTCAATTGGGAATATTGACGCGCAACAAACTTCAAAAGAGAAAAGCATTGCTATAGATAATGTTCCCGCTTTACAGATTGATTAAATAGATTCTTTTAAGATAGCAACGGTGTGACAACAAAAAAATGGAAGTAAAAATATACATACCGCACCCACAGCTTCAGGATTATGTTTTGGGCATATCTACGGTGAAGGTTAGACTTCCCGAAGGGATAGAGGAAGTTGTTACGCCATACCCGCCCACGCCCTTCCAATCATTGATATTTTATTGCAACCATCCTATTTCAATGGGAAAAATTGGGGAAGCAAAATTCACAAAACAACCACATACCGTATTGATAGGTCCACAATTTTCGCGTGTAAATATTAAAGTACATCGGCAATTGCATGCCATACGTGTCGATTTTTATCCCGGAGGAATGTACCGCCTACTTGGCATTCCTATGAATGAATTGTTTGACGAAGGCTTTAATGCCCAAGATTTCTTCGGCAATGAAATGGAAAGTATAAACAATCAGTTGCAGCATACCCCAAATCTTGAGGAAGCCAAATGTATTGTAGAGTTTTTTCTAATAAACCAAATTAAAAAACTTAAAAGCCTATTGCCATTTGATGCTGCCTTACGTCTTCTTTTGAAAAACAACGGCGCTATGCCAATCGAAAAAACGGCATCCTATTCCTGTTTAAGCCTAAAACAATTTGAAAGAAAATGCAAGGAAAGAATTGGCATGAATCCAAAAATGTTTGCCCGAATTTTGAAATTTTCAAAGGCATATAGATTGCACGAATCCAGCCCACACCTTAATTGGACACAAATAGCCTACGAAGCGGGATATTATGACCAGATGCATTTGATTCGCGATTTTAAGACTTTTGCCGGGGTTAACCCCTCTGTCATTAAACAACAATTGTTAACCACTCCATTAAGAATGCAGAAAGATCTGCGTACCTAAAGTGTCGATTTTTTACTATGCAAGGGCTATGAGACTACCCTACCTTTGGGTAAAAAACATGACAACACATTCAAAAAGTTTCAGATTTCAACAGGCCTTTCGCCTTAGCGCCCTACTGTTTTTAGTATGTTCCTATTGCTTTTCACAAGACAATTTAAGAACAGACACTCCCTTCCCACTCGAAGAATTAAATGGTTATTCCCAAACCTACGTGTACAGTCCGGGCCACAAAGCGCGGGCAATAAACATTGCGGAATTTATGGAGCAGGCTGGTACTTTTTTCCAAAACGAAATAAATTTCACTCCAGAAGTCACCCTTTATATTCTTGCGCCTGAACATTGGAAAGGAATTGCTTCAGAAGCGTTGCAGGAAACCTATGGTTTTCCGCATAATATTGATATGCAACGCTTGGCAATTGCCGCGGAAGATAATCCATTTTGGCAAAGTTTCCTCCCGCCCCTAGACCAGCTTCCGCCCACATTGGTAGCCCAGATTAATATCGCTTACGGGAAACCCGACGGCAGCCACAGCATGATGCCGTTTTTCGATTTGCTTGTCTTGCACGAAATGGGCCATTCCTACCACACCCAAGCAGGTTTAAAAATACATCGCCATTGGATGGGCGAATTGTTTGTAAATATTATGCTTCATACATACATCGCAGAAAACCAACCAGAACTTTTGACCGCTTTGGAAACATTTCCAAACATGGTTGTAGGCGCAGGTTCGGCTGAATACCAATTTACAAGTTTGGAGGATTTT
>CAXBDO010000398.1:0-2286 GCA_963974165.1 uncultured Aequorivita sp. | reverse complement strand
TTTAAATCCATCGAAAATTTATGTTTGCGCTAAAATACAAAATGCCGCGAACCCACTTCCATAACTACAGTAAAAATCTGCCAAACTATGTTATCCTTTTTCTATGGCGTCGATGATAGCGATTGGTCTTTTAGGAACTATGACATTTTGTTAACGAAATTCTATGATATATTGCCGATATTTGTTTTTGCACGTAAATTTGCAACTTGAAAAAAGAAAAATTAACCAAACAAACAAAATATGGGAATGAATAAAAATACGGTGCTGGCTTGGGCCACTTTTATAATGATTGTTGTGGGCTGCGTTTTAATTGCGCTCGGCGCTTTTCGTTATGACGACGTAGCAGGCTGGGGCTTCGCTTCCGTAGGCCTTGGTTTCTTTGCCATTGCCTGGGTTTTTAATGCTTTAAAGGGAAGGGTATAAAATGTAGTTGGCAGTATTCAGTCGCAGTAAACAGTACGCTGAATAACCAATTTCCCCAATAACGTTTCAATATATGTCTGATGAAAAATTAATACGCGAGCGGCTTGCCAAGCACCTAGACGGGGGCGAAGCTTTTATGCCTATAGTTGAGATGCTGAAGAAAATTTCATTTGAAGACATAAATACCCGCCCAGCAAATCTTCCATATTCATTTTATGAATTGTTTTTCCATACGGTTTTCACCCAAAAGGATATTGTGAAATTTTGCTGCTCGGAAGATTATATTGAGCCAAAATGGCCCGACTTTTATTGGCCAAAAGAAAAAATTTGCAAAAGCGCGGAAGAATGGGAAACCCTAAAAGCCGAATATTTTACAGATCGAGAACGTTTGAAAAATTTCTTGTTGGATGAAAATAACCCCCTTGCCCAACCAGTAATGAATGGAAAGGATGAACAAACCCTTTTACGCGAAATACTAATAGTAATTGAACATACGGCCTACCACTCTGGCCAAATGCTGGTGGTAATGAGATTGCTGAACATTCATTGAAATGGATTTAATTTCATTCCACCCCATTCTTAAAAATTAAAATTATTTTCCAAAAACATATATCACATTTTACACCTAACACATAACAAATAATACCAATGGCTGACGATAAAAAAGTAATATTCTCAATGTCTGGGTTAACCAAAACCTATCAAAGTGCCCAAACTCCTGTTTTAAAAAATATATATTTAAGCTTCTTCTACGGTGCCAAAATTGGTATCCTGGGTTTAAACGGAAGTGGTAAATCTACTTTATTGCGCATTATTGCCGGTGAAGAAAAAAATTATCAGGGCGATGTTGTTTTCGCACCTGGCTACACTGTAGGCTATTTGGAACAAGAACCAAAATTGGACGAATCCAAAACCGTTTTGGAAGTTGTAAAGGAAGGCGTACAGGAAGTGGTTGATGTGTTGGACGAATACAATAAGATTAACGATATGTTCGGCTTGCCAGAAGTATATGAAAATCCTGCAAAAATGGATGAACTCATGGAAAAACAGGCAAAGCTGCAAGATAAGATTGACGCCACCAATGCCTGGGAATTAGATACAAAACTTGAAATTGCAATGGATGCGCTGCGCACCCCGGAGCCCGATAAACTTATTGGAGTACTTTCTGGAGGTGAAAGAAGAAGAGTTGCACTTTGCAGATTGCTTCTAAAAGAACCAGATGTGCTTTTGCTGGATGAGCCTACAAACCACTTGGATGCTGAAAGCGTACATTGGTTAGAGCATCATTTGGCAGAGTATAAAGGAACGGTGATTGCCGTTACCCACGATAGATATTTTCTTGATAATGTTGCAGGATGGATTTTGGAATTGGACAGGGGAGAAGGTATTCCATGGAAAGGAAACTACTCTTCTTGGCTGGACCAGAAATCAAAAAGAATGGCGCAGGAACAAAAAACTGCCGGAAAACGCCAAAAAACTTTGGAACGCGAGTTGGAATGGGTGCGTCAGGGCGCAAAAGGCCGCCAAACCAAGCAAAAAGCGCGTTTGCAGAACTACGATAAATTATTGAGCCAAGACCAAAAACAATTGGACGAAAAACTGGAAATCTATATTCCAAACGGTCCGCGATTGGGAACCAATGTTATTGAGGCCAAAGGCGTTTCAAAGGCATTTGGCGATAAATTGCTCTATGAGGATTTAAATTTTAAACTTCCGCAGGCTGGAATTGTTGGCATTATCGGCCCGAACGGTGCAGGTAAAACCACCATTTTTAAAATGATTATGGGCGAAGAAACGCCTGACAAAGGTACTTTTGAAGTGGGCGAAACAGCTAAAATAGCCTATGTAGATCAATCGCATTCA
>CAXBDO010000397.1:0-2287 GCA_963974165.1 uncultured Aequorivita sp. | reverse complement strand
TAGGTTCTTTTTCATTGCATTCAAAAGTTATGATTTTTGGCGATGATATTTACATTGGGTCCGCCAATGCTGAATTTCGCAGTTATATGATGGATACCAATAATGGCGTTTTTATAAAAGACGCTCCTGAATTAGTAGCTGCCTATAAAAAGCTATTTGAGCAACTCGAGGCAAAAAACTTAGTTGTGGATGCCAAAAAGCACATAAATTTTGAGAATGTATCCCAACTGAGGGCGCAGGAAGAAAGGGATGTGGCAGCATTATTGGACCGATATTCGGTAAATGATCGCGAATCTATGGCAGATAGAAAAGCAGAACTCGAATTTTTTGTGCGGCAATTCTATGCGACTTTAGACCAGGTTACGGTAGAAATGAAAAAGAGTTTAAAAAAGAAGAAATTGGAAGGTCCATCCTCTTTGGATGAACTTTTAAAAGTGTTTTAAAAAATTAAATTGAAGAAAGAGAATATCATTTTTAGCATTTTCGTCCTACTTGTATTGCTTCCATTATTTGGCAGCAATGCTTCTACCCAATTTTCAGAAAAGGAAAATTTCCCTTTAGCATATCCTTCTTTCCATGATACAATCCCAATACCCAATTTAATTGAAAATTATAAACCTGAGATGGTGCTATCTTATGATACAGCCCGCGAAATACTGTACACTCAAATTTATAATGTGAAAGATACGGTAAGCTGTGTGTATTCGGGCTATAAACTGCCATTGCTGCACACAGAGGAAAACCCCATTATGAAGCTGATGAAATTAAATGTTTTTAACAGCATAATTACAGAGCATAGCTATCCAAAATGTAAAGGCGCTTTGGAAGGCAATGCCAATAGCGATATGCACCTTTTATTTCCCGTAAGGCTTGGAGTGAATGTATCTCGATATAATCATCCTTTTGGGGACGTAAATGAAGAGGAATGCGATGTTTGGTATTTTGAAAGGGAAAAATATAATTCAAAACCGGTAGGATTCGATTCTTTATGTGCTAAAGAAGGGAGTGGAAAATTTGAGCCTCGGGATAGCTTTAAAGGAAATGTGGCAAGAGCCGTGTTTTATTTTTACACTATGTATAAAACAGAAGCTGATTCGGCCGACGAAACTTTCTTTGAAAAGCAAAGAGAAACTTTATTGGCGTGGCACAAACAAGACCCCGTTGATGAACAGGAATTGAACCGAACCCGTTTAATTGCTAAATACCAATCTGGAAAACCAAATCCGTTTGTAATTGATGAAAGCCTGGCCAGCCGATTATATAGTTCAGAAAATGCTCTGACGGAATAAGAAAACTATAGCTTAATTACATTATTCGCCATCGTCTTCCTGCATTACCCCTTGTGGCTTAAAGTCGACAGGATAACTACTGTCATCGGGCGTTACCTGAAGTTCCGTTTCAATAGTAACTTTTTTGTTGAAGAGTTTTCTATATAATTCCTGAAAGGTATTAAAATCTACCGAATAGGAAATACCGGTTCCTTGCTCAAATATTTGGTCTTCGCCTATAAATTGAAGATCGGCCTGACGGTTAAAAAACTTCATTCGCAAACTTCCGTCTTCATTTATTAGCCATTGTACTTCTATATCACCCGCTACCGATGTCTCATTGGCGCCACCTACAGGCACCCCTACTTTCCCGTTTATAAGTATACGTTCATTAATTTGGGTTGAAAGGGTTATACCAAAGCGGTCTGAAGTTTCCTGTTCTGGGGTTTTATTTCCTACCGAATAATCCAGACCTACACGGAATTTCCCATCCTGATCTGCAAACAGATTGTTTACCAAGCCAGAAACCCTGTCGGCCACTGTTCCTGCAAAAGCGTTGGAACCAGCATAATTGTCGCTCACAAATGAGTTTGAGGCAAGTAAGAATAAAGCCTGGTTTTGCATCTGCTCCTGATTTTGTAGCTTGTATTGCAGCTCACTCTTCAATGTTGAACTTACACGCGGAAAATCAATACTAAAGCTTAGTTCGGGTTGGGCCAGTTCCCCTTCCAAATCTACATATACTTCTACTGGAATCTTTGTGTTAATAGAAGGGTTGTCCAATAAAACAGAAGGACTAGCCTGGGTTTTATAGACAGCACTCAAACTTAGGTTTGCCCGTTCTGGGGCGCCGTCCCAAGTTATATTTCCGCCGGGCACTACGCCAATATTTCGCTGGATAATTCCACCGTACCTAAAGTCATATTCACCTTCATAAACCTGGAAATCGCCGTACATCTGGAATTTCCCATTTGTATTAATTTCAATCAACAATATTCCTGCTCCACGCCCTTTTAGGG
>CAXBDO010000396.1:0-2289 GCA_963974165.1 uncultured Aequorivita sp. | reverse complement strand
CTACCCTTCGGCGTACCCGTCCAATCTTTTTTTTGAAAATGACTTAGGACTTTTGGACCAATGAGTTATGACTATTATTTACTCCATTTATATTAGGGAATAAAATTAGTCATACATCATTCGTCTTTTCGTCTTACATCGTATCTAAGTTTTTTAAAAATTTTAAATAAAATTTATGGCCTATTTATTTACTTCGGAAAGTGTTTCTGAAGGACACCCAGACAAAGTTGCGGATCAAATTAGCGATGCGCTTTTAGATAATTTCTTAGCTTTCGACCCAGAGAGCAAAGTTGCTTGTGAAACCTTGGTGACAACCGGACAAGTTGTGCTGGCTGGTGAAGTTAAAAGCGACACCTACCTAGATGTACAGACTATTGCCCGCGACGTAATCAACAAAATTGGTTACACAAAAGGCGAATATAAATTTAGCGGAGATTCCTGCGGGGTTATTTCATTAATCCACGAGCAGTCGCAAGATATAAATCAAGGTGTAGACCGCGCTAACAAAGAAGAACAAGGGGCGGGCGACCAAGGAATGATGTTTGGTTATGCTACTAAGGAAACCGAAAATTATATGCCTTTGGCACTGGATATTTCGCATAAAATTTTAATTGAATTGGCTGCATTGCGCCGCGAAGATTCTGAAATAAAGTATTTGCGTCCAGATTCAAAAAGCCAGGTTACAATTGAATATAGCGATGACAACGTGCCACAGAAAATTGTTGCCATTGTAGTTTCTACGCAACACGACGAGTTTGATGCAGACGAGCCGATGTTGAAAAAAATTAAAAAAGACATAGTTGAAATATTGATTCCGAGAGTGAAAAAACAACTTCCGGCCTACGTTCAGCAATTGTTTAATGATGATATAGTTTACCATATTAACCCAACGGGAAAATTCGTAATTGGTGGACCGCACGGAGATACAGGTTTAACGGGAAGAAAAATTATTGTTGATACCTACGGTGGAAAAGGCGCACACGGTGGTGGTGCTTTTAGCGGAAAAGACCCAAGCAAAGTAGACAGAAGTGCTGCCTATGCTGCAAGACACATTGCTAAAAACCTTGTAGCTGCTGGTGTTGCAGATGAAGTATTGGTGCAGGTTTCATATGCAATTGGCGTGGTAGAGCCGACGTCAATTTTGGTGAATACCTACAATTCTAAAAATGTAAAACTTTCCGATGGCGAAATAGCCAAGAAGGTTTCAGAAATATTCAATATGCGCCCAGCAGCTATTGAAAGCAGACTTAAACTAAGAAACCCGATCTATTCCGAAACCGCTGCTTACGGGCATATGGGTCGTGTTCCAACAACCGTTTCCAAAGTTTTCGAAAGTCCGTATAACGGAAGGATTGAAAAAGAAGTTGAGTTATTTACTTGGGAAAAATTAGATTATGTTGATGCGGTAAAGGAAGCATTTGGTTTGTAACAATGTCAGGTTGAGCGCAGTCGAAACCTATCATATTTAGCAGTTCTCGACTGCGTTCGAACCGAAACTATCAAATAACGTCCAAATTAAAAATCCCAAATTCCAAACAATAATATTTGGAATTTGGGATTTTACTTTTTGGAATATTATAAAAATTTACATTCCTCCTCTTCTTTCAGGAACCCTTTGCGTAGGCCAAGATTGTTGCTCTCCAGATCGTTCATCAATTGGCAATATAACTTTTTCCCGCGAAGTTGTTGAATCGTCTTCCGAAGCCATATACGCCATAATTGCGGTTAAGATTACATTGCTCTGCACATCATCAAACACTATTTTATCGTACGTATCGCGGTTGGTGTGCCAAGTGTAATTCCAATAATCCCAACTTAACGAACTTAAATTAAATGCCGGGGCTCCAGCTGCCACAAAAGAAGCATTATCTGAACCACCACGCGCCGGCGACCCAGGAAATGTGGTTTCAATATTTTTTCGAATGGTATCGGGCACCGCCTTCAACCAACGGGAGATATAATCATACGACTGTAAAAATCCAGCGCCATTAATACTTTTAACCCTTCCCGTGCCATTATCTTGATTAAAGATCGCCTGTACATTTTTTACAATCTCGGGATGGTCTGCAACGAAAGAGGAAGAGCCGTTTAATCCCTGCTCCTCGCTACCCCAATGCCCCATTAATATTGTACGTTTGGGGTTTGGATACACTTTTTTTAGAATTCGCATAGCTTCCATCATTACCAATGTGCCGGTGCCGTTATCGGTCGCGCCCGTGCCGCCATCCCAAGAATCAAAATGGGCGGAAAGGATTACATATTCCTCCGGTTTTTCGGTTCCTTTTATTT
>CAXBDO010000395.1:0-2293 GCA_963974165.1 uncultured Aequorivita sp. | reverse complement strand
ATGAAACTTTTTACCTTATTATTTGTTATTTTTTTGAATGTAACAGCACTCGCCCAAGATTATGAAAGGGTAGATGCCATTATTTCAATGTACCCTAACAGCTTTGAAAATACAGAAAAGCTCTCTAGATTTATAAGTCGCGATTTCGCGTCTGATGAAGATAAAGTTAGAGCAATCTACACTTGGATTATTCAAAATATTGCGTACGATCCAGATGAGTATAAACAGTTTGATTATAAATTTTCAAACTATAGGGAACGCAACGAAAAGGATGAAAAACTCCGTGCCAAGATCATTGAACGCACCATTCAAAATGGTGTGGCCGTATGCGAAGGTTATGCCATGCTTTTTGAAAAACTATGCGAACAGCAAGGTATAAAAGCCTATTTGGTGAGAGGCGATATAAAATCTAATTTTCCAGATATAGGAAGGCCTTACAAGCGGGTGCATATGTGGAATGTTGCCAGCATAGACGGAACTCCCTACCTCTTTGACCCTACTTGGGGCGCTGGGAAATACAATTCAAAATTTATAAAGGAACCAAGCTATTTTTATTACAAAACCCCACCTGCTCTTTTTATAAAAACCCATTATCCAGATATGTTTGAAGACGCATTTTTGGATGGTACACTAAGTAGGGAAGAGTTTTCGCAACAGCCTTTAATTATTGAAAAAAATCTATTGCCCAACGATATTGAATTCCCCAAAAAAGGACTGCTTGTTGAAAGGGAATATTTCGATGAAATTTTATTCTCCATTAAAAATTCGAACCCAGAAAAAATTTCATATTCCTATGGGAATGAAATGGTTTTTATAACAGATATTGAACGCGAAGCAGATCGCATAAAATTTAATGTGCCCCTAACTATAGGTGCCAAAACCTTGCTCGTTTTTTTCGACGGCAAACCTACGCTGGGCTATAAAATAAATTGAAGCCAACATGAACATAGAAGAATTCAGGGATTATTGCCTATTTAAAAAGGGCGTTACCGAATCTTTTCCCTTTGGGGAAGATACGCTAGTTTTTAAGGTTATGGGCAAGATGTTCGCTTTGGTGGGGCTGGAAAAACATCCTGCCTCGGCCAATTTAAAATGCGACCCAGAGTGGGCAATCGAGCTGCGCGAAACTTATGACGGCCTCATAATTCCCGGATACCATATGAGCAAAGTGCATTGGAATACTGTGGAACTGGAAAATCTACCCCAAGATTTACTATTGGAATTGATAGATCATTCGTATACTCTTGTAGTGAAAAGCCTAACTAAAAAACTGCAGGCCGAATTAAATATGTTATAGTAGGCATCTTCACTGAATCAATCTACCTCGGAAATAAAAAATAACTTGAAAGTATAAGGATTACTATGAACAAACCCTTCGATTTTTATAAAAACCAGATTCAAATACATACGGAAGCCTTGCAGAAATTAAAGCGGCAACTTGCTATTTCCAGTAGTATTCGGCTTTTGGTGTTCTTGTTGGCTTGTTTTGGGGTATATTTTTTCTATGGAAATACCCAAATAGTAATAGCCATTATAGTAATTGCGATAATAGCCTTCGTTTATTTGGTAACAAAACATAATGGTTTACAGTACCAACGCGATCTTAAAAGGGCTTTGATAGCGCAGAACGAAACCGAGTTGGATGTTTTAAACCGCGCCTTCCACCATTTGCCTGCCGGCGAAAAATATAAAGATCCACTTCATTTTTACAGTCAGGATATAGACCTTTTTGGTAGGGGCTCCTTCTTTCAATATCTTAATAGAACTGCGTTAGAGAGTGGGGCCGATTTTCTCGCGAAAATTTTCACTGAAAATAAAATTGATGCAATTCCAAAAAAGCAGGAAGCAATTAAGGAAATGGCTGGAAAAGCCGAGTGGCGCCAAAGGTTTTCGGCAATAGCTTCCTTGGTGAAAACTGAAAGTCCGGGGAGCGAAGTAAATAATTGGTTGAAGAATTACAAAGCATTTATGCCAAAGTGGATTAAACCACTCTCTGTAGTGTTTACAGTAGTTTCCGTAGGTTTAATTATTTCAAATTACTTTGGGGTGCTTTCCGGGTATTTTACAGCGGGATGGTTGGTTTTAGGAATTATAATCTCGGGAATTTTTCAGAAAAAAGTAAATAATCTTACAAAGCACACTTCAAAAATTCAAAGCACCTTCGAGCAATTTTACAAGCTAATTTTGGAAATTGAAAACGAAGCATTTACTGCTGAAATACTTTTCGAAAAAAGAAATGCTCTAATTCAGCCTAACGCTAAAACATCTTCTATCTTAAAACAATTTGCAAGAA
>CAXBDO010000394.1:0-2298 GCA_963974165.1 uncultured Aequorivita sp. | reverse complement strand
TACAATCTGGAAAAAGCTGAAAACGGAATTGTTTTTATAGACGAAATAGATAAAATTGCCCGTAAGAGCGACAACCCCTCAATAACCAGAGATGTTAGTGGTGAGGGCGTACAGCAAGCCTTATTAAAACTTTTGGAAGGAACTACCGTAAATGTTCCGCCAAAGGGAGGAAGAAAACACCCAGATCAAAAATTTATTGAGGTAAATACTGAGAATATCTTATTTATCGCCGGCGGTGCTTTTGACGGTATTGAGCGCCATATTTCAAAACGATTGAATATGCAGGCAGTTGGTTTTTCTGCTTCCCTTAAGGAAAATCAGATGGAAAAAGACAATATGCTTCGCTATATTATTCCAAAGGATTTGAAAGACTTTGGTTTGATTCCTGAAATAATCGGTCGACTTCCTGTCTTAACCTATATGAATCCTTTAGATAAGGAAACGCTAAGAGCCATTCTTACAGAGCCTAAAAATGCCATTATTAAGCAGTACAAAAAACTGTTTGAAATGGACGGAATCGATTTTGTAATTACGGAGGAAGCATTAGATTTTATCGTAGAACAGGCTATAGACTATAAACTTGGTGCCCGTGGACTTCGTTCTTTATGCGAAGCTGTATTGACGGATGCTATGTACGAAATGCCGGGTACGGATGAAAAAACCGTTCACGTAACCAAGGAATACGCCGAGGAAAAGTTGAACAAATCTACCCTTAAGAAGTTGAAGGCGGTTTCATAAATTGAATCTGCCATAAAAAAAAACCTCGGAAAGTTCCGAGGTTTTTTTATACGTATAATTTAAATTTTTATGAGTTTTCTAAGGAAGCGCAAGTACCGTTTTATTCTTGCTATGAAGAATTTTATTGTGCATTTGCTCTTTCTTGCTGTTTAAATTATAACCTGCTACTTCATTATCTACATTAATGGCAGTTGTTGTCGCACAAGACGAAAACAAAACGGTGAAAATTAAAAGGCCAATTATGTATAGTGAATTCTTCATTTATGGTTTTAAATTTTAATATATCGTAAAAATACCACGAATAAAGGCAGCATTCAAAATTTTTAGCTGAAGCCCTTCAATAATCGACTAACTGCATGGCGTTAAGAAATTTTAATAATTGCATACCTGAGTAATCGGCTGTAATTGCAGTGTAGGGAAGGAAACGGTCTTTTAAGACTAATTCATGAGCAATAGTTCTTCCAAAAAATCGCGGGTGTTGGAAAGTCGCGGAACCTTATGCTGTCCGCCCAATTTATTTTTGTTTTTAAGCCAATCATAAAACAAATTTTCACGTGCCGGATGTATGGTGGGGGCATTTAGCGTGGTATTGTTAAAGCGCTTGGCTTCATAATCGCTATTTACTTCCTGTAATGCCGAATCTAACAAATTTGAAAAAACACCTAAGTCTTCAGGAAGTTTTTTGAATTCAATAATCCATTCGTGGGCACCTTTTTCTTTGCCGTTCATAAACACAGGTGCGGCGGTGTAATCTACAATTTCGGCGTGGGTAAGTTGCGAGACCTTCCGTAAGGCTGTTTCGGCATTTTCAATAATCAATTCTTCACCAAATACATTAATGTGGTGTTTGGTTCTGCCGGTAACTTTTATTCGGTAAGGGTCTGTAGATGTAAAACGCACGGTGTCGCCAATTTTATAGCGCCAAAGCCCAGCATTGGTAGTAATTACAATGGCATAATTTTTTCCTTCCTCTACTTCACTCAACGGAATTACAGTTTCCTGTGTGCTGCCATAGGTTTCCATAGGAATAAATTCATAAAATATTCCGTAGTCCAACATTAATAAGAGTTCCTTATTTTCATTCCTATCCTGGATGGCGAAAAATCCTTCGGAAGCATTATAAATTTCATAATATCTGAAATCACTTTTTGGCAACAACCTGTCGTATTGATCTATATACGGGTCAAAATTTACTCCGCCGTGAAAGTAGACTTCCAAATTTGGCCACACTTCAAAAAGGTTGCCTTTGCCCGTAGTTTCCATTACCTTATTCAGCAATACAAGCATCCATGACGGCACGCCAGCTAAACTGGTTACGTTTTCCTTGATAGTTTCATTTACGATGGCCTGCATTTTTGTTTCCCAATCGCCCATAAGTGAAACTTCGTTGCTCGGCGTACTACTAAATTCTGCCCAAAACGGCATATTGTCTATTAAGATAGCCGAAAGATCGCCGAATACGGTTCCATTTTCTTGATATAATTGTTTACTGCCACCCAGACGCAAGCTCTTCCCCAGAAATAATTGTGCACTTGGGTTATTGTTGAGGTACATACACAG